>NZ_CEYIHJ010000148.1:0-4729 GCF_982836095.1 Kosmotoga sp. | reverse complement strand
TTGAGCTACTCCAGAAACTGGATGACCATGTTAGATAAGGCCTGGTTTGCGATAGTGTTCCCCGGTGTTGCCATGGTGCTCTTTGTGCTTGCCTGGAACCTCGTGGGCGACGCCCTTAGAGACATCTTTGACCCGAGAATGCGCAGTTAAGGGGGTTCTGAAGTGGATAAAAAACCATTACTTGAAGTTAAAGGACTTAAAACATACTTTCATACCGATGATGGCATTGTTAAAGCCGTTGACGGCGTGAGCTTTGAAGTTTACTCCGGAGAAACACTTGGAATAGTCGGTGAATCCGGTTGCGGAAAGAGCGTTACTTCCCTTTCTGTCATGCGACTTCTTGACGAGAAAGGTGAAATAGCCGGCGGAGAGATCCTTTTCGACGGCAAAGATATACGCGCCCTTTCAGATGAAGAAATGCGTAAAATGCGCGGAAATGATATGGCCATGATCTTTCAGGAGCCTATGACAGCGTTGAACCCCGTTTATACCATTGGAGACCAGATAACGGAAGCCATCCTTTTGCATCAGGATGTTGATAAGGAAACAGCGCGAAAAATGGCTATTGATATGCTCAGGAAAGTCGGGATTCCTGAACCTGAAAAGAGGGTTGATGAATACCCTCATGAACTCTCCGGCGGCATGAGACAGAGAGCCATGATCGCCATGTCCCTTTCGTGTAACCCTAAACTGCTGTTTGCCGACGAGCCAACCACCGCTCTGGACGTTACGATTCAAGCGCAGATTTTGGAGCTCATGTTGGAGCTCCAGAAAGAATACGGAATGGCCATTGTCATGATAACCCATGATCTCGGCGTCATCGCCGAGATGGCTGAAAGGGTTGTAGTTATGTACGCCGGGAAAGTTGTGGAATACGCCGATGTGGTAACTCTTTTCAAAGACCCCAAGCATCCATATACCTGGGGTCTTATGAATGCCATTCCAAGGCTTGATGAAGACAAAGATGTGCTCTACAACATTCCCGGGGTTGTTCCAGATCCCCTTGATTTTCCGAAAGGATGCCGTTTCAACACGCGCTGTCCTCTCGCAACTGACAAATGCCGCACTGAGGAGCCGCCTCTGGTGGAAATCGAGCCAGGACACAAGGCAGCTTGCTGGCATATTGACAGACTCGTTGAAATGGTAAAAGTCTCCAGGGCAGGTGAAGGCGCATGAGTCAATCTGAAAACAGAAAACCAATTTTAAGAGTTGACAATCTGGTAAAATACTTTCCCGTAAGAGCCGGTGTTTTCAGACGTGTTGTAGCACACGTTAAAGCGGTTGACAACATTTCTCTGGAAGTATATGAAAAAGAAACGCTTGGTCTTGTGGGTGAATCCGGTTGTGGAAAAACCACCGCTGGCATGACCATCTTAAGGTTGCATGAACCCACTTCTGGAAGAATAATCATGAATGATGAGGATACTACCCACCTATTCATGCCCTACTTCCAGGCGAGAAAGTACCTCATCAATACATACGTCAAACCATTCGAGGACCTCAAGGAAAAAGCAGGTTCTGTCGATTCTGCCATTAAAAGCATCGAAGACGAGTTTGACGTGAAAATGGCTAAGCTGTACTTTGAAAAGCATAATGGCTCTAAAAGCTCTTTTATTTCCGACCTTATGTCTGACCGTGAGGCAAAAAGAAAAGCTTTCAGAAGGCAATCTCAAATCATTTTCCAGGACCCTTACTCGTCTCTCAATCCGAGAATGAGGATAAAGAACATCATCGCCGAAGGCGCAATTATTCACAAAGTTGCGAGCAGAAGCGAAGTTATGGCAAGAGTTGCTGATATATTGAAAAAAGTCGGCCTTTCAGAAGATCACATGAGCAGGTTTCCTCATGAGTTCAGTGGAGGCCAGAGGCAGAGAATAGGTATCGCGCGCGCTCTTATTTTAAATCCACACCTGATTGTGGCTGACGAAGCGGTTTCGGCTTTGGACGTCTCCATTCAGGCACAGATTCTAAACTTGCTCAATGATTTGCAAGAAGAGTTTGGGCTAACATATCTCTTCATTGCTCACGACCTTGCGGTTGTAAGGCACGTCAGCAGACGCGTTGCCGTCATGTATCTGGGAAAAATGGTGGAAGTGGCTTCAAAAACAGAGTTGTTTGAAAACCCGCTCCATCCGTACACGGTTTCGCTTATGTCCGCTATTCCCATACCTGACCCCACGAAAAAGAGCAAGCGGATAATTCTACAGGGAGATGTTCCCAGCCCAATCAATCCGCCAAGTGGCTGTCGTTTCCACCCACGTTGCCCTATTGCGAAGGAAGTCTGTGCAAAGGAAGAACCACCACTGCAAGACCTTGGAAATGGGCATAAAGTAGCCTGCTTCTGCCCGGGTGAAATGAAGAGATAGAAGGATAAAAGCAAGAATCTCTCAAGCGATTAAAGACTCCCGCCGTTGCTGTTGACTATAACGTCAACCCCGGCGGGGTTTTTTTGAAGTACCTTTAGCAAGTTTCTTAGTTCTCCCCTATCAAAAAGCTTTAAATGAATTTTCATTCTGAATTTTCCGAATAGCTTTTTAACAGCCGGTGTTACAGGTTCAAGGATCTCTGAGCCTTTTACAGTATTCACGAGCTTTTCGTACAGATCTTTGGCTGCATTCTGGCATTGGATTTCTTTTTCTGCTTCAACAATGATTTCAACGAAGATACTGAAAGGCGGATATTTCAGGAGTTTCCTTATCTCGATTTCCGTTTCGAAAAATCCTTTGTAGTCATTCTCAAGGGCTGTTTTCATGACTCTGTGCTCAGGTTCGAAAGTCTGTATGATTGCCCTACCGTGCACACCCCTGCCGGATCTCCCGGAAATTTGGGAAATTAGCTGGAAAGCATTTTCTGCTGAATCGTAGTTCGGAAGATTTATTATCCTGTCAGCATCGATTACAACCACTAACCCTATGCTTGGAAAATCAAGCCCTTTTGCAATCATCTTCGTGCCCACAACGATTTTTGCCTCTTTGCTTTCGATCTTTCTCAAGGCCTTTTCATATTGATTTGGGTTGGAAATCGTCTCGCGATCCATTCTCATGATAGAGAGATCGGGGAACCTTTTTTGTAACTCATGCTCAACCCTTTCTGTTCCAAATCCTCTGGCCGAAAGAGCTTTCGACCCGCAGCGTTCGCATTTTGTGGGTGGTGGGATTGTATAGCCGCAATAGTGGCATTTCAATATGCCATCGTGTTTATGATACGTAAGCGAAATATCGCAATTTGGGCACTTGAGAATGTTCCCGCAATTTGCGCACACTACATAGTTTGAAAAACCCTTTCTGTGGACAAAGACAAAAACCTGATGTCCGAGCTTTACGGTTTTTTCAATTTCCTCAAAGGTTTTTCTTGGAATTATATAATCTTTGTTGTTCCTGAGATCGCGTATTTCCAGCTCAGGCAGTTGTCCCACTGGCCTGTTGACAAGGCTATGCAGCTTGAATTCACCAGATTTTGCCCTGAAATAACGTTCAACCCTTGGAGTTGCCGAACCCAGAATAACCGGAATTCCATACAGCTTTCCTTTTTTAATCGCTACTTCTACAGCATCGTAATGAGGAGGTGTTTGCTGATAAAAGCTGCTGTCGTGCTCTTCATCCACAATGATCAAACCGGTATTTTGAATTGGAATCCAGAGAGCACTCCTTGTCCCCACGAGAATATCTATCTCGCCATTAACAGCATCAAGCCATATTCTCTGCCTTTTTGACGGGGACATGTAGCTGTGGTACACCCTGACTTCCCTACCGGGGAAAGCTCCTCTTATCCGCGCCATAAGCTGAGGGGTCAGCGAAACCTCTGGAACCATGTAAATAACGGATTTTCCCCTGTTGAGCACCCTTTCCATAATCTTGAAATAGACTTCTGTCTTTCCGCTGCCTGTAAGGCCAAATATATAATGTACACCGCTGAAATCCTTAACAATGGCTTCTCGTACATGTTCCTGTTCAGCAGTCAACTTTTTAATTGCTTCAATGGTCCAACGGTCTGTTTCATCTTCTTCCACTTCCTCAAGCACGAGTATTTCTTTGCGCAACAGCGTATCTATCGGTGAGCGGCTTTTCAATGAAAGCGCATTCATGAGCTCCTGAGGCGTTGCCTTTTCCACAGAAAGCAGATAATCGATCACTTTTTTCTGGCTTTTCGTGAGCTTCAAACTCTCAAGGGTTTTGATACTCAAAGGCAACTTCAGCAGTTTTACTTTTCTCTTAGAAGGCAGCTTTTTCTCATAGCTGTGCAGGATTTTCAGCTTTCTCTGGGATTTAAGTTTCTGAAACTGCTCTTTCCCCAGGAGCTTCAGAGCATCGCTCATTTTCAATGGAGTGGAAAAAGGGAGTTCGGGACTGATGGGGATTACATGGCTGTTACTTTTAAGGAGCTTGCCAGGAGGGAAAAACAGGTCGAAAACTTTTCCAATAGACGCTAAATAATTTTCCACGGTCCAATTTATCAAGGCAACATCTTCAGGCGAAAGATAAACCTGATTTTCAAGGGGTTTGGAAATAGGCTTTGTTTTAAATTGGGGTTTTGAGCCTATCCCGGCAATATAACCTATAACGTTCCTGCCTGCAAAATTTACGGCAACCCGCTGTCCAACAGCGAGCTCATCATCAAAATGATAGCTAAAGGTCGAGCGCAATGGGGAACCAGAAATCGCTACTTCATAGTAATGAATTTTATCAGCCCCTTTTATATATCACATGTCTTTTATATTCAAAATCAGGAA
>NZ_CEYIHJ010000147.1:314-4784 GCF_982836095.1 Kosmotoga sp. | reverse complement strand
GGTGTACCAAAGGGCTCCAGGTGGAATCATAAAAGAGTTGAGCCCATCTTCGACAGAATAGCCAAATGCCATGAATGGAGTTGTAAGTCCTCCCCTGAACAAACCAAAAGCTACCCTAGCATCAACACTTTCAATCACAACAATGGAAGGGGATGCATCAGGGTTAATAGTATAACTTGGCAGCACAAGGCTATTAATTCCAAGGGAAAGCTCTCCAAAAATGAGTACAGCTACGAAAACAACCAGAGAAACCAAAATGACCTTTTTCACATAAACACCTCCTCTGTTCTTATCTTAACGCTCTTTGATTACTCAGCTTTGTTGTCACAGCAGATTGTACTATGTATTCATTAAGAGCAAATGTTATATAATAAATTACACTGAAACCTCAATCGAATCGGTAATAAGTAGTTCATAAAAATTTCTGTTCTTGATTATTTCTTGAAGTCATCCACCATAAAGAAACGATTTTGATTTTTAGATTATATATCATCAACAAAGGGTAACAGAGGGAAAAGAGGGAGTGTAGCAGTGATTATTTTGCTATTGGATGCACCGCTATTTTATCTGGCTGTATATCAGTTTTTTTCCGGAGAATATATTATGCCCACAATTGTTTTGGCTTTTTCTTTGCTCTCCATTTATAAGAAAAAGTGGCTATATGTCCGAACAATAGCTCTTTCTGTGGGTTTTATTCTATTGTTCTTTTTGGAACACTCTCAGACTGTTGGTTATTTCTTTCCGCTACTCTCCGCAGCGGGCAATCTCCTGCAATTATTTATAAAGTCAAAGTTTTCTGGTTTTGAATTGGAGGGGAAAGAGCAAGCGGGTCAAAGAAAACACTATTTGCTTTTTGCTGTAGTTTCAATTACTGGAGTGATAAGCATTTCAACATTGCTCTTTTTTGAATTTTCCCCGCTGGCTCTGGTATTCTCCTGCGCAACGATAGCCATAATAGTGGGTATCATGAATGTTTATATCAATTCAAGCCTTACCCGAAGCATCTGGAGTTCTTATACGATAAAGCAGCTTATGGCAGGCTATTATGTTCCCTACATGCGTGGTGGCCAAAAGCATCCGTCCAGGTTGCTGGATGATCCGGTGAAAGGGATTGAGGAGGCCAGGGCAAAATTGTTGCTGAAAATGCCAACAGCTTTGAATGTTAAAAACATAGTAAGATTATTAGCGGTGGTGATATTGATTTTAGTTATGTATAGCGCTTTCAAATGGTTTGAGTCTCAATATGGAGAATTCAACACGATACTATTCAGAAACATTGAAGAAAACCTGAAGCTCCTTAACAATGCTGGAGGTGAGTTGTTTTGACAATCTTCTATGATGTAGTTGGATTTATTATTATTGTTGCTGGCGGTTATGCATTTTTCAATACTTTCGATTTTTTAGCACATGAGAATTTTTTGGGCGCTATTTTTTCTTTTCTAAGCGCTGTTATTCTTTTTGTGGGTGGCATTAATTTATTGAAAACATCAATAGCTGCAAAACTGGAAATAATGAAAGAGCGAAAAGAAAAATGATTTTTTCACAGATGATGAGACAATTTGGAGGTTTCTCATGACAGGTTCTTTCAGAACTTTAGCAGATGAGCTGCGGTTTATGGGCGTGCTCAACGATAAAAAACTTTATGAGGCAGTGTGCAAAGTTGATAGACGTGATTTTGTTCTTCCAAAATACCGGGATCTGGCAAAGTATGACCGAGTTCTTCCCAGTTGGGAAGAAGGTGGTAGAATTTTAAGCACTTCTACCCAACCTTCTCTTGCCATAGAAATGATAAAATTGTTGAAAATCTTGAAAGGGTCTAAAGTCCTTGATATAGGCACCGGGACAGGCTATGCAACGGCTATAATGGCTGCTGCCTATATGGATTCCTACATTATTGGTGTTGAGTGGCTTCCCTCTTTAGTTGACGCTGCTCTTAAAAACTTCAAAAAGTATGACCTTCGCAACGTAGAAGTTCATTCCGGTGATGGCTACAACGGATGCATATTACATGCTCCCTTTGATAGGATTATCTCGATGGTAGCTCCCTCGGATATTTCCCCATTCTGGTTCAGACAGTTGAAAGTGGGGGGGATCTTGGTTTCACCTGTTTTTATAAACGCCCTGTACACTCCGGTTATCACCTGCGAGAAAACCACAGAAAGAGATCTTCTCTGTAAAAAATCGATTGATGCTGTGTTCATACCTATGGAACACCACAGTGATAATAGCTTTCCGTTGAAGATTTCTGAAATGCACTTTGAACTGTCAAAAAACAGTCTCATTTGCAAGTCTTCCCGTTAGCTTCTTCGTTTCATTTAACTGCAACTGGGTTCATAGTTAATGCACTTTAAACTCTTTCTGGTTGTTATCGGATTAATATGATTATAGGGGGTGGTCTCATGAAAAAAGTTTTTACTTTGTTATTTTTTGTATTGCTGAGCGTTCATAGCCTATTTGCCCTGGAAATATATGCTGGAAAGGGAATCGAAGGAGTAAAAATGATCACCGTGGAAAATGACCAGACTATCGCTTTAGATTCTCCAATAAGCTTTGTTGAATCAGGTGTAAGAGTGGGAAGTTATCTTTTTCTAGCAATGAGAAATTTTGGCTTTTCCATTCTTGAGGCTGATGGTCTTATATTGCGTAATACGATGTGTGTCGGAGATGTGACGGATATCGCCATAAATATTGAATTTCTCGATCTTTTTGTAGCTGATGGCAGCAGGGGCATTTTACGCTACAAATTCTTCAGACCTGATTTTCTGAAGTTTGTTGAAGTTGTTCCTGTACATGGATGGGTGGTAGATATTGAAGTTTGGAAAGACTATCTCATTGTTGCAACCGATGGTTTTGGGCTGTATTTGTATAAGAAGGTCAATGGATATTTTGAAGAGGTAGATAAGCTTGGAGGTTACGGACTGCCCAAGACCTCCTCTAATTTCTTACCTTCAGAAATGTTTGTGGACAAAAAGGGAAGAATTTTTTTAGCTTCTGGTTTAAAAGGGTTAATCGTGCTCAAAATATATGCTGACAAATTGATTGTTGAAAAGAACATTGGTATCGGATATGCTGATTCCCTTGACTTCTGCAATGAAAAACTGATCGTTGCTGATTTTAAAGGCAAGAGGGTGCTTCTTTTTGACGTCAATGACAACATAAAATTCGCCAAGCAGTTTAATCTTGTTGAAGAGCCGAGAAAGGTAAAACTCATTGAAGACCCATGGACAGAGGAAATGTTTATATTAGCGATCACCGATTCCGGAATTCATCTTAAAAATCTATCAACGGCGGAAGAATCAAGAATTTATGGAACGTATAATTGCATCATTAAACCTTTAATTTATGAACCGTAGATTCAGAGCAAATTCACTGAAATGTCGAGTAGTAAATTTTTCTGAGCGCACCGAAATCTTTAGCAACGTCAAAGCTGAATTCTTTGAAAACTATTTCTACGCTTTCCCTTTCCAATCGGTCCATAAGCAATATGGACTTAGGAAGAGGGAATCTTCCAGATTCCATTTCAAAGCTGACAGTTATCTTCATTATGTTTGGAATATAACCGCCTCCATGGAGCAATCCCATGAATCTTAGCCTGGATTCATTAGGAGTGAGGAAATAAGAAACACTTCCTGATATTTCTTCTTTTTTCCAATCGAAATTTTTTGGATCGGTAAGGCCATTGAAAAATCCAGTCAAGAAATTTCCCAGCAGAGTGAAGTCATCCATAGTTCTGTATTGTTTCCAAGGTTTCCCATCAATAATGCTAAATAGAACATTTTCTCTTTCGAGGAACACAAAAGCAATACCAGAAAGTTCCTCAGGTTCAGTGATTTCCAGGTACCAATCGGAAAAATCGGAAGTCATGAAATTCACGCCAAGCCCAAATTTGATCTCTGTTTCAGTAGCAACTGAAGTATCAATCAGCGAAAATTCAACACATGCTTTTATGGAAAGCTGTTTCTCAAGAGAGAGCCTTTCCAAAAAAAGGGCGAGAGGGTCGAATTCTATCGAAAAAACAGTAATAACAAAGAGTATAAAAAGTGTTGTCAACATCTTTTTCAAGCGATCGCCTCCTAAAGAATCATTATAACATTCCATTTTGAGATGTTATCATAATACCGGGGTGATTCAATGAAGCTGGTTTTACCTGAAAAAATGAAAGAGATAGACAAAAAAACCATAGAAGAATTAGGTGTGCCATCTCTACTATTGATGGAGAGCGCTGCTGCTGCCGTCGAACTTCAGGTGCTTTCCTTTTCCCCGCGTAAGATACTATTACTTTGTGGCCGAGGTAACAACGGTGGTGATGCTTATGCTGCTGGAAGAAAGTTGTTAGCAAGGGGTCTGGAAGTTAGCGCTCTTAGCCTTGGAATGCCTGTCACCAAAGAAGCAAGGCTCAATTACAGATTGTTCAAAGCCTTTGGTGGGAGGGTTTACAAATATACCGAACTCACAAAAAAAACCAGGAGT
>NZ_CEYIHJ010000147.1:0-304 GCF_982836095.1 Kosmotoga sp. | reverse complement strand
TGAATGCCCTTGAGTCATCACAATTAATTAGTTTAAGTGAGCATGACCTTATTTTGGATGGATTATTTGGGGTAGGCTTTAAAGGAAGTCTTAGCACTGAAATGATTGACCTAATAGAATATGTGAACGCTTTGTCTGCGATTAAAGTTGCCGTGGACATACCTTCTGGTGTTGATGGCACCAATGGTTCCATTAACCCAATCGCATTTAAGGCCAATGTCACTGTGACTTTTGGCGCTGGCAAGCCTGGCCATTTTTTCTTTCCCGGGTGCGTTTACATTGGAACGCTTCATATTGCAAGAAT
>NZ_CEYIHJ010000146.1:4058-4856 GCF_982836095.1 Kosmotoga sp. | reverse complement strand
ACTACCTTGAAAGGGCTGTAGTGAGAGCCCTAAGTAATAGAGCAAAGAAAAATAAAGGGCTGCCTGATGGTATGATCAATCTGCTTAAAGAATGGCTTTCAGAGGATCCGTATCCATCCATAAAAGAGAGAATCGACAGACAAGGAAATAATGAAAGAGACCAGTCCATTTTATGGGGATACGGAGGTAGTTATAGTTTACCCGGTGGCCGCGATGTATATATGGATGCCATTGCAAACGGATACTTATTGCGTGATCCGCCCGAATATGAAGGTTTTTCAAATGTTATTGAATCAAGACTTAAGTTGGAAAAACATCCTGAAATATGGAAATTAGCCTTGGAAAGAATGTCCTTCTTATTCAATTGGGATAGACGAAAGGCCTCAATTTATTTTGATAATGTTATAACAAATTTTAAAGATGTCAGGGAGAGCAAGTTGGGCGTATTAGGAATCGGAAGGATTTTACACCTGGTTCCTGAACATAACACTCTTAAGAAATTATTAGCCTTATTCTATGACTATACAATCGGTATTGCGTTACATCAAGCCCCAAAACATAATATTATTAGGAAATGGCTGACTTTATTACGCGACAGCGCTGGTGATTTCGCTCAGCAGGCTTTTGGAGAATTGTTAATGCTTCTCCTTTTCCGAAAACCACAGGATAAATGGGCAAAAAAGCAAATAGAGGCTTATTTAAAAAAGAAACAAGACAAGAGTGTCCATAGAGGTTTGGCTTTTGCAGCGTCTTACAACTGGAATTCATTGCCCTATCAAGACATATGCACTGAAGTCA
>NZ_CEYIHJ010000146.1:0-4048 GCF_982836095.1 Kosmotoga sp. | reverse complement strand
CCTAAGTAACAGCGATGATGTTGGTGTACAGCATGCGATTTCTCAGGTATTCATATATGGAGAAAAAGTAGCTCTAAATGACAATATGAAGAAAATAATTGAAGCGATACTCCCTCAAGATCAAGTCCTCTTGAAAAGCGCAGACAGACTTGTTGAAGGTGTTATGGATCAAACCGCAGTTGAACCTGAGATTATCGGTCGTATCTGTTGTCGAGTGCTTGAAGCGGGGGAAACAGAAATACAAAACATTAGTTCTCGATTGGCGTTCACAGCAGAGGCAATCGTTTCTATAGCATTAACACTGCATCGAAAACCAGCACCTTATCGGGCTATTGGTTTGGAATTATTTGAAAGGCTTATCGACAGCAATATTCCTCAGGCACGACAGGCTTTAGATATACTTGACCGGAAGCCAGTTACTAAACATGCCCCAAGGCCTATACGGAGAAGAAGACGCCGACGAAGATAATATCTTTTCAACACATTGAGCCCATCTTGATTGGTGATTGTGGCAATTTAAATATAACCTCAAATGACTGGAAGCAGGGAAGCTTGGGTACGTTGGTAAATGGTTGATATATTAAGATAACTCAAAATAGCTATTGTCAGAAAAGTAGATTCGATTTAACTGGATCGGAACTCAAAAAAATACGGAGGAGTAAGCATTGAAAATTCAAACAATTCTTGATCATATCGACTCGGGCCACATTGCACTCCCTGAATTTCAGAGGGGATATGTTTGGAACCGAGATCAGGTTCGTAGTTTTATGCATTCTCTTTATAAAAAACATCCTGTAGGCAGTTTGCTGGTATGGGTTACAGGTGCAGATGCCGCGCCGGCAAGAGGTGACGGCGAACTTGCGCCAGGGGTTGTTAAACTGTTACTGGACGGCCAGCAGAGAATTACCTCGCTTTATGGCATTATTCGCAATAAGCCACCGGAATTTTTCCAAGGCGATCTCAAAGCTTTTAGCGGACTATACTTTAATCTGGACGATGAAATCTTTGAATTTTATGCTCCAATGAAGATGCAAGACAATCCTTTGTGGATCAACGTTTCCGAAGTCATGCGAGCTGGTGCAGGCGAAGCCATTAAAAAGATTGTGACAAATCCGGATCTACAGGAGAATCTAAACTCATACATTAATCGGCTTACCGACATTGATGCCATAAAGGGAATTCAGTTGCATGTTGATGAGGTCACCGGAGAGGATAAAACCGTTGATGTTGTGGTTGATATCTTCAACCGGGTCAACAGTGGCGGTACCAAGCTTTCCAAAGGCGATCTTGCTCTTGCTAAAGTTTGTGCATCGTGGCCGGAAGCCCGGGATGAAATGCTGAAGCGGCTACAAAACTGGGATGAGCACGGCTTTCGATTCAAGCTCGAGTGGTTTTTGCGATGCATCAACACCATAATAACTGGTGAAGCTTTCTTTTCGGCCTTGAAAAATGTGGACACACCGTCAATTCAAAAAGGATTAGATTTGGCTGAAAAATATATCGATAAACTTCTGAATCTTATCTCCGGGCGATTGGGACTGGATCATGACCGCGTTTTGGGAAGTCGTTATTCATTCCCCATGCTTGTGCGTTATCTGCATCAGATTGACGGTAACTTTGAAGATTTTAGGGAGCAGGATAAGCTTCTCTACTGGTATATACACACCTTTCTCTGGGGCCGATACGCCGGCTCCACAGAGTCTGTCCTAAACCAGGACTTGGGAGTAATTGAAGAATCCGAGGGAGCATTAGACCGATTGGTTAATCAATTGCGTCAGAATCGAGGAGACCTCAAACTTACTCCAGATGACTTCAAAGGATGGAGCCGCAGCGCCAGATTCTATCCCCTTCTTTATATGTTAACTCGGGTTGGAAGTGCTAAAGACTGGGAGTCAGGTATTGAACTGAAAAAATGGCTTTTGGGAAAAACAGCTTCCCTTCAGGTTCATCATATTTTCCCAAAATCCCTACTCTACAAGGCTGATTACTCAAAATCTGAAGTCAACGGCATCGCTAATTTTACATTCTTAACTCAAGAGACAAACTTGAAAGTTTCAAACAAAGACCCACAAGAATATCTTGAAATATATTCACAGAAACACCCCGGTTCAGTTGAATCCCACTGGATTCCCATGGACCGCAATCTCTGGAAAGTAGAAAATTATCTTGATTTCCTCTCAGCCAGAAGGGAGCTGCTGGCAAAAGCAGCCAATGAATTTTTAGAGAGTTTATATAAGGGGTCAATCCCTGAAAGTGAACCCACTCCAACTATTTATGAGCTTCAATTAACAGATGTTCCCGGCGGGTTTGCCAACGAAGAGGAAGAGCTTCTTGTTCAAGAGTTTAATGAATGGATCGTCAGCCAGGGGCTTCCTTCTGGTGAAATCCTGTATGAATTAATTGAGGAAGCTACCGGCGAACCATTGGCCATTTTAGACATTGCCTGGCCTAACGGCCTGCAGGAAGGTCTTAGCCAGCCCGTAGCTCTTTTGATCGATGAAGAAAAAGAAACCGAAGAAGCCGTAAACAGTATGGGGTATCGCTATTTCAGAGATCCGAAGGACTTTAAATCATATGTTCTCAGTGAAATTCTGGCATCCGACGATTTGGCAGCATAGTGTTTTTTGCAAAAGTTAATTCTGAATTATAAACTCTCCATAAAATTGATGATTGAGGTGTTGGAATAAGCAGAGATAACATCATGCTCGTTGATGATTAAGCCTAAAGATAGTCTTAAAGTTGAAATAATGGTTGTGCTTTACCTTTATATTGTATCTGTAGCACCAAATCCGGAACAGATTACATGTGCCGTTCCCTACAAGATCGACTCGAAAGAAATCTTTTTCGGACCATGCAAAAAGCGGTTACGTTCGGAACTTCGAAAAAACTTTCTGTCACCAACAAAGACAATGTGTACTCCCGAAGAAACTATATATCTTGTTGGAGTAAATGGCAGTAATCGGCGACGCATTCGACAGATTGTCTGGGCAGGACAAATCAAGCGTATCATGACGTTCGCCCATGCATTCGATCATCTCAGAGCAAAGCGCTACCAGAAGATGCGATCAGAGAAAAAATCACCATTACACGTTGAGCCTCTTAAAGAAAAAAACCACCTTTTCGGATATCGGCGCATATCTACCTTGCACGAGAAAAACAACTCATGGATACGAGATATCGTGAGCCACTATTCTTCAAAAAACATTTGGCTTTTTTTTCGCTTGGGGTCGGACCACGGTAACCAACCGTGGTAACAGAAAAAAAGGCATAAATCAGGCCCTAAAATTGTCTTAAATCACTCTTTTTGCCCCCAAAAATGACCGTTTAAGCAAAATCTATAGGATCTGGAGGTCGGGAGTCTGATAGGGAGTTCTTTTCAATTCGTATAGACTGAAATTATTAATGGACACTAAATAATAGGTGCCTGTGATATTTGTTTATATTTCAAATTTTCAGAAACAAGGCGCCCAAGAAAAATTGCAAGGGGTGAAATATCCTGCTCCACACTTCCGCTTTCCAACGCGTCCATATAGTCGTCTCGTTTTTCAAGTGGAATAACGGTCCAGGGATATCCGTCCGCAGCGAGCATCACATTCATTAGAAATCTTCCGATACGGCCATTGCCATCCATGTACGGATGGATATATACGAACACGAAGTGCCCCAAAACGACACGCACCCATGGTTCCGGCTCTTGTTTGAGCAGATCAAAAAATGCCGGCATGCAGTCTCTCACTGCTTCATAACGTGGTGGCACATGCATTGAACGTCGGATATATACCTGGTCGTTGCGGTAGCCGGCTAGGTCTGCTGTCCGCAAAAGGCCGGCTGTGACGCTCGGTCCAAACATCTTACGGTACCAGTCACCGTGATCATCATGGCTGACGACTCCGGGATTTTTACCTTCCAACACCTTGCGTACGCTTTTCCGGACCGCCTGATAAGCCTGCCAGTACCCGCGAGCAGTTAAAGCATTACGGCGTTCACGGTCAACCTCGTTTTCATCCGGATTCCACTCGCCACTGCGAACCCGTTCAATCAGCTCAGG
>NZ_CEYIHJ010000145.1:0-4857 GCF_982836095.1 Kosmotoga sp. | reverse complement strand
TGCGGCTGCCAGTGTGATCAGACTGCACTTGAACCGGCCAAAAACAAAACACCCTTCAAAACGAAACTCGATAGCAAGGTCGGCTGCATGCGCGGGTTAGGCTGCGTACGCCCTACACGCGAGGAATAGGGTTCTGATGTAACGACAATTCTTGTTGTCAATAGATGCTCATTAAATATTTCCGGGCCAAATCAATCGGCAACGCTACTGGCTGATCTTCCACAAGAACCATCCCTTTTTCACTTTGTCTCATACCATACCTAATGAGAGTAACAATGCCAACGACTTCGCCCAATTCATTAATTAGCGGACCTCCACTCATTCCACTTCCGATCTTTGTATCAATAAAAATGACTCGTTCCGATGAAGCATCAATTTTCCTGATGGAATTGACGATTCCTTTCGATATATAGATATTCTCGCTGTGTATATTGGAGCTTGGAGAAGGAAAACCGAGCGTAAGAACTTGTTCGCCTGGCTCCACAAAACCAAACTCGCCTAGTTTAAAGGGCTTCAGATTTTCACTTACTCTCAAAATTGCCAAATCGTTAATCGGATCCAATTCTAACTGATCAACTTTACAAGTTGTATTTTTGCCAACGATTTTTATCTGCTGCCGATTCATTTTCTCAATCACGTGGCGATTTGTAACAATCAGATTTGGAGCAATGCAAAATCCGCTGCCAAAGAAAATAACGTGTTGCTCAGAAACTCCTTGAATCATGAAAACAGATTCATCCACAGCTTTCAGGTAAGAATTCAAGCGATTGAAGTCCGGGTAGACTAGGCCAAATAAATTGCCGAACCGCTTATGTGTGTCTCTATATTCCTCTCTCAATCCAAGCGAAATCTGACATTTCAAAAGAAGATGGAATGCTTCCTTTGTCAAGCCTTCTGCGCTTGATGCAAGAGATTCTAGTATTTCTCTCGCCTTATTAGCTCTTCCTGCGGTCAGATAATAACTCGCCATTTCAAGAGGATTCATTTTCTCCAAATCGGGTTCCATTGATTCCAATATCTGAATCCAATTTTCCACGATTATTGTGACATTCTTCTCAACCGACTTTAGGGTGTTTTCTAAAGCCTGCTTGTAATGGATCAAAGCATCAATTCGATCTTTCAGCTTTGAAGCAATGTCACTATCACTAAAGTCTAGATGTCTCGTCTCGATTTGCCTTAGATTACTAAGTATCGAAGCGAATTGATCATGATATTTCGGAATACCATGAACAAACTGATCTTTTTGGATAAACATATTCTGAATTTCCCTGATCTGATCCGGATTCGCCGTGTAAAGCTGTGGGTTGACCTCCATCTTTTCATGAAATCGTTCAAAGAAATCCTTAATAGCGTACTCGGCAGCCCTGATGGTCTCATCGCAAGACAACTTTAAAGCATCAATTTCCAATCTTGTTTGTCCTAACTCTTTTTCGAACGAGTAAGCCTTTTCCCTTTGTGCAAAGTAGTTGCGCAAGTTTTCTTTCTCTTGGGCTGATAGCACAACAGCACGCTCAACTCTTATTGACCGTTTGTTGCCCGTGGATTTATCCACTGCCGTAACCGTCAAGACACAATCGGCGCCAATGTCAAAAGTTACCTCTATTTTGGGAGTGTGAGCGGGCGCGGGTGGAATTCCTGCAAGGACAAAATCACCCAAGAAATAATTCCTATGGGGTTGTGATGATTCGCCTTGATATATCTTGATATGTACACTGGATTGATTGTCTTCTTTTGTGCTATAGATATTTGATTTCGTAATCGGAATTGTCAAATTTTTCTCTATCAATCTACTAATGGCCTCTTTTTCACCTGTCCCCTCAATTGCCGCAATTCCAAGGCTGTAGGGAACGATGTCCAGAAGCACTATTTGTGTCAGTTCACCCGTCAGGATAGATCCCTGTAATGCAGCCCCTGTTACTACCACGGTTCCAGGATCTATACCCGCTAATTGTTTTGCAGAGATGATTCTTTTTGCCAAATCACGGACGGCAGGCATCCTGGTGGCATTTCCTACCAAAATAAAGTTATCTATACTTGAACCATACTCTTTTATCGTCTTTTCAATGGTTGACTTGATACGAGCAAGTATTGGTTTGGATAAACGTTCCAACTCTGTTCTTGTCAAGGTAAATGTGTATCTAGGTTTATTCAAAAAATGCGACAATTCCATAGTGGCTTGGGTTACTGAAGACAGGTTTATCTTTAAATTTTCACACGCATATCTCAAACGAGCAATTTCAGTCGAGTGAGTTTCTTCGTTGATATCGATCCCCCAGAGTTGCCTGATATTCTTTATTGTGTGCTCAACTAGTCTGGCATCAATATCGCTCCCTCCCAATTTTGTATCACCCCCGATGCTTCGAACCTCATTTACCCCTTCTCCTATATCCACGATTGAAATATCTAGCGTTCCGCCGCCTAGATCGATCACTGCCAGTTTTCCTGAATATGGTTTTTGATAGCCATAGGCCAAAGCTGCGGCGGAAGGTTCGTGTAATAGACGTCGAACGCAAAGCCCTGCAATCTCGGCCGAGTCTCTCGTAGCTCTCTTTTGATTATCATTGAAATAGGCTGGTACGGATAAAACGACATCTTCAATATGGTTATATCCCTTTTGCTTATTCAGAAACGCCTTTAACACTTCTGCAGGAAACTTTAGGTTATTCTGCTTCAGAAGATCATAGAACCTTGCTTCTACTTTCGATTGGACATAGACCTTGGCGTTTGATACAAGATGCTGAAGAAAATTCGCGACTACCTCTTCACTTCTATATAATGTCCCGCCTACAGAAAAACTCTTCTTCTCGCCAAGACTTCGTTTGACACGCGCCACAACACAATTGGGCACAGTCAAAGATCGCAGCCGAGCCGCCTCGCCGAAAATGGGATGATTATTCTCATCAACTCCAAAAAAAGAGGGTACATATGCAGAACCCCCAGGAGTAGTGATTATTTCTACTTTCTTGGTTTTCTTATTGAATATTGCTGCTACCGAGTTGGTTGTTCCAAAATCGATTCCAATTGTTTGAGAGTATGAACCAAGCACCTCGTCCCTTGCGTTGATGAAACACTGTTCTAGATCTTTCTCGCTTCCTGATACAAATTCTGATATTCTTTCCTTGATAATCCTGACATGGCTCGTCAGTTTATGGATTGTCGCAATAGACAGAGCCTTCTCCAAATCCGTAAAAGTCCCGGACTTGATATAAATCTCAACAACTTTTTCAAATTCTCCTGCTCCTGTATAAAGTCGAATGAGAACATTTCGACTGGGGCTGTCTGTTTTTAGATAACATTCAACCGCCTTATTAGAATTGTGAGCTTCTTCATAAAGACGCCAAGCTTCATCATATTGCTCTGCTGATTCATACAAGTTAGCCGCTCTTAATAGATTACCTCCCTTTTTATGCAGTTCTGCCAACCTAATAAGCCCAGATGCTGTGCCAATTGCGCGATTGAACAGATTAGCCTTCTCGTACAAACGACTGGCAAGGTCTAAATCTCCAAAAACTTCTTCGGCGAGCCTCCCGGCTTCTTCAAAGTGTCCTGCCTTTTCTTCAAGTCTTACCCTGTCTCGATATATTGACTTGATATCTTTTTCTGATGCAGCAGAAGCTATTTCTCTATCAAAATGCTGACGGCCAAGCACCAAGATATTTTCTCTCTCGGTGGATTCGCACTCTGCAACATCTGCTAATTCCATTGCACCGATATAGTCGTGGCCCTTGATCTTTACCTCCATCCGCTGTTTTGCCCGTTCTTTTATCAAATCAAAATACTCGTCAGGAGATTCGAGGCCAACAGCGAATTCACGTGCTTCAAGAAACCTTTCCATTCGAATTAATAGTTTTACCTTCCGTTCTGGATTAACAACCAATTTCAAGGCCTTTTCCAGATCCCCCAAAGATTCGGCAGCCCTCGAAGCCCTTTCGTTTTCTCCAATTTCCTCATAAATCCTGCACGCCTCCCCATACATTTCGGTGTTTTCGTAGCACCTTGCGGCATTGCGTAAATCTCCTTCTTTAACATATAGGATGGCGGCTTCCTTGAACTGGTCAATGATTTCTTTCACTCGCGGATTATCTGGAATACTCTCTGACGCAAATTGGGCTATACTGATCAACGCATTGCTCATCGTTGGGCTTTTTCTGATATCCCCATTATATCTCTCCCAAAATGCTACCGCTGTTCCAAGTAATTCTTTATCAATGATGTTATCCTTTGTTATATGCATCATTAAATCATTAGCTCGACCTCGCTTGGCTAGAATCTCAATGGCTTCCGTATCATATCCGGCATGTTCACATATCATTAGTGCGGCGGAATCAAGCTTGTTTTCTTCCAAAAAACTGGCAGCTTTCTTTAGTCGAATAGACGTAATTTGCCTTTCTAATGAGGCAAAATCATCAACCTTGGAGCCGTACGATAGAACTAAATTGGAAAGGAGTTGGGCTTTCTTTTCCCTTACTAGAAACATAAACGACTTGTAGAAAATGGAAACTATTCTCTGCTGGTTGTTTGCCGAGACAGCTCTTTGTAGACCTTTCTCAAACCCAGCTGCTATCTTTTCGGGTGAGAGAAATATTCTCAATAAACGAATCACAAGTCCTCCTTGCAAGAACATTTTTTGCTGTTAGAAAGCTAAACGGTCAAAGATGAGCGTTTAACTGGTACAAGGCAGCGACTGCCTTGCTACCGGGAGATAGCAAAGAAACGAATCGATCTACCCCATCTCGCGAACGATAGCCACCAATTACGCTACCAATGTTCAACTGACTTCAACGATACTTCGCCACACAGCAGCCTAACGACCGGAGATTGTGCCAATTGGCGTGTAGTGAACCGAGTAATGCTCTG
>NZ_CEYIHJ010000144.1:0-4952 GCF_982836095.1 Kosmotoga sp. | reverse complement strand
AGTCGATGAAGATACATTGAATAGACTCGAAAACAGGTTTTCTGAGATGGAAAACTACTATGCTCAAAATTTTAGCAATATGACAGCCATAGGTGACATGCTTGATGCCTCCTATTATGCAACAAGTTCGCTTGAAAATAGTTATGTTAGCAACGGAATAAAATTTGAAACCACAGTCAGGTCGATAGGGAGTGACACCAGCACCAATGAAACAGAGACCATTGAGAACATTACAAGCCCCCTTGATACCAGTCAGGCACTTTTATCTATTGTCCCGGAGGTAAAAAATTGGCTAAACAGTGAGGACAATTACATTTTGTCTGTCAAAGACCAGATTGGAGTAGCTTTAAACACCAATCCGTTAACAGAAGCCCAAGTGCAAGAATGGCTTGGAAACTATGCAGAAATTGATTTACCTCAAACCGTCGTTACTACTGCTCAACGGAAAACTATTACACAGACACAACAAACGGGATCAACAACTGTAAAAGACTATGCTTCTAGTGTTAACATCAGTGGAGATGTTCTGACAGGGAATAACCTGGAAACGCTCCTTGCTACTAATTTGAATCTTTCATCTTTTAAAGAATATTCGGTCCTTCGATTTTCCTGGCCACGCGAGATAACCATAGGTGGCTCAGGTCAAATAAGGCAAAGGACAAGAACAGCTGAAAGAGAAGCAATTGAATATATTGAAGCACCTCAAAGCGTAACCATAACTTTGGAATGGGGGAAATGGAAATACAGGAATGGCAAATGGAGGAAAAAGAAAACCTGGCATTGGCAAGACTGGCACAGGAGAAAAGTATGGGTAAAGTATTTTGAGTCAAGGGATTTCACAATAATGCTGCCTACAGAAGTCAGTGCATGGGGTGATTGGGTTTACAGCGACTGGAGCGATTGGGAAGTAATATCAAGCCCTGGTGGCAAAAAAGGCTCAACATACAACGCGAATGTGGATTATTACATTATTACCGATCCTTCTGAATTTAACAAAGAATCTTACAGTTCAGTGGTGGCGTATAGAGTGAATTCTGGAAATGAAAAGGTATATCCTTCTTTTACAGCAACTCCGGTGATATTGACCCACAAAGGGCTTTTAATAGCGGATGGTGATATTAATATAGGTGGTTCTGGATTACCAGGAGGAGCGAGTCAAACCCTTGGCAGAGAAGCGAGCATAATTGAAGGCAAATTTACTATGCTGTCAAAGGAGGGCAATATCTATACGAATGGGGACATACTATACCATGATCTGCTATCCGATAGTACTTTCCTGGGCTATGTAGAGCAGCCCGGAAAAGCTTTTGATCCAGATTATGATCCAAACGACTCTGCAAATGCCGTTAGCCTTGATGATATGTTGAACCTTGTCGTTGTCGATGGAAGCATCGAAATTCCATATCAGTCGAAACCAGCTGGTAGAGCGAAAATCAAAAATATAAAACTCACAGCAAATCTATTTGCTTTTGGAAAAGGTAACAGAGGGACGATAAACATAGAGAAATACAATTGGTACGACGAAAATATGGGATACAGACATATTTTCGGAACTATGGTATCCAGAGATAACAGTGCAGCGGGTACATCCGGCTGGCATGGTGAAAGCTACGGTTTCAGAAGCAGAAACTATTACGATGAAAGGCTGTATGGAAACGAAGACATGCCTTTCGGTACGCCGGAGTCGAATCTCTTACAGGCAATGGGAATAGGAATGAAGTAACTGACAGCTGCAAATAATGCAACCATGGTTTCATTAAAATCAAAGCTCAAGCCCCATGTATATAACACCGTAAAATTTCCTATCGAGTTTAAAGTAACGGGATATTCGACCTTCGTGCTTAAAGCCAAATTTTTCATAGAGTTTTATGGCTCTTTCGTTGTCTTCTCTTACCATAAGATCTATTTTCGCTATTTTATGCTCCCTTGCCCATTTGATTAGGTACTCAAGCATAGCTGTAGCAATTCCAAGCTCCCAGTATTTCTTCGCTACTGAAATACCAAATTCTCCCCTGTGGCTGGTTCGAGTTCTTGTACCACCACTGAAGTTCAGCATTCCGATGATTTCGCTGTTGAATTCAACCAGTATGATTAGAGCGTTGTCTTTATTTTGTGTAGATTCAATAAATTCTCTCTCTCTTTCCACGGTGGTTTCAAATTCTCCCGGGCCAAAGCTGAGAAATTCACTATCACCAGAAACCTGCTCAATATATCTCAATATTTGTGGTGCATCTTCAGGATTAGCTTCTCTAATAATTGCTGTAAGTCCGTTTTTTAAAGAAATATCTCGCATTTAAACCCCCAAATTAATTTTCAAAGTTTTCTATTGCCCTCTCGATTTTCTCCACAGCATCCTCAATTCTGATATCATCGGCACCATTCATGCATTCACAGGGAGCAAGGTTGTCAAAGAGTTTCTTTAAGAAAGAAAAAGGTTTTTTTAAGAAATCCGGTGGGAAGCACCCAAGCTTTTTTGCGAGACTCACAAAAAAGCCATCGGCATCATATCCCTTTACAAAGTATGCGTGTTTGCCTTCTTGCAACAATCGTTCTTTTATATGCTTCTCAGGTGGATTGTCTCGATAACCGATCCAGTAAAGCTTGTAATCGAACCGAGGAAAACTGGCAAAGATATCAAAGACAGGGTCATTTCTTCCGCTATAACCAACAACAATCCATACTCTTCCCCGCGCAGTGTCTTGAATAACAGGCTGAATTCTTTTAGAATGCTCTGCAAATTCTTCGGCGGTATTTATTAGCTCAAAACCTGTTCTCTGACCATGCAAATAAAAAACAGATTTTTCGGGAATATATGAAGGCCTGAAGTTTGTGCTTGCAGTTAGGTCATATACCGCCGGGAATTCATTCAGCATGGCACAGGCTTTTATAAGAAGTGGATCAAAATTAGTGGTGAGGATGCGATCAACGAATCCCACTTTCATAAGCTGGGCCATTATTATATGAGCCCAATTTATCTTCGTCTCATCTGTGAAATTAGCTATAAGGTCGCGCCTTTCACCGGGAGCGAGCTGTCCCATACAACTGGAATAGCTCTTCTTCGGAGCTCGGGCAAAATCTCTTGGCCTATCTCGCTCAATAATATCCACGAATTTCTCGGCAGTGGGAATGCCTGCCTGCGCAGAGCAACCCGTGCCAATGAGCAACGCGCATTTCTTTCCATAGTTTTTTGCGTTTAACAGCGTTTCGATGATGTCATCAATCGTTCTCTCGAAATCCAATTTCCCCACCTCTTCAACTCAATAACCCATTATAACCTGGAAGGGTGTAATCTCGCTTCTTTTTTCATAGCTATAAAACTGCCTTTGTTAACTCCAACATAACTACTGACGATATCACATTTCGTCATGAGTAGAAAGTAGATATCTCTATCTATTTCGCTGAGACTTTCGAAATTCCCCTGCCCTTTTGCTATTACCACATCGGAATTGTAAAGGATTTTTCTGAATTCGGGAGTGATTTTATCTAACAAAGTTCCAGGGGCATCAGTGCCGCTTTCTATGACTGTGGCAACTTTATCAATACCTATGAGTTTCGCTTCTCTTGTGGTTACGTCGTTCAAAACCGGCGTACTTCTCACAGCAAAGTATTTTACCGGCACACTGATTACTTCTAAAAAGAGTTTATCCAGGACAACTTCTCCACAGTTATCACCAATTAAAAGCAAGTTTTTAGCATTTCTTAAATCTTCTGCTAGTGCTTTCAGATGATCAATTGCAAAATCTTTTCTTATGGAATCTCTCAGTGTTTTCATTACATTGATTTCATGGCCTGGTGCAAAATCTATAATATTTCCAGCGACTGAAAATCTCAGAGCGGTTTCGATAGGGTCAGGAGATTTCATGACCTCAGTCTTTAGCTCGTCATACAGAGAAAGAAGGAGCTCGTTAGAAGAATCTTTGATTTCTCGATAAAGGTCAACTTCACCAAAGAATTTTATTATAAGCTCCCTTATTTCTCTACCCATATGGACAGGTGTCATTTCAAAAGTTTCAAGTTCCAGGAGCCTTTTCATATAGCTTTTAACAAGCTTTTCTTGCTTTCCTGAATCGATGTTTGCTTTCTTCAAAATGCGTATCAATGAGTTGATATTACATGGGATACATTCGATGGAACTTCTCACAAAATCATCTCCTTATACTTTTCTTTTCTTTGATTTTATCATTGGTAGTGGTAGTGGTTCATATGACAACATTTACAATGTGAAACAAAATGCGTTATCATAACTATGAATAAAGGAAAAAAGGAGATTAATCATGATAGACCTTCACGTTCACACACGGTTCTCACCGGATGCAGAACCTACAATTGAAGAAGTGGTAAAAACTGCTGCAAAAAGGGGTATCAAAATACTTGGTATCAGTGACCACTATGAACTTGGCCCAACGTTGGAAGAAGCAGAAAATTTCGGTGATCCGCTGCTTTATCTTGAGGAAATCGAACGAGTATCAAAAGAATATCCCCTTAAAGTGCTTAAAGCCGTAGAACTTGGCATTCAAAGCTATACGGATAATTCCATTTTGAATGGGGCTTTTGATTATTTTATTTACTCTGTTCATGAAGGTCCGGATTTCCCTAATCCCACCGAACCTGAAAAGTTGTGGAAAGCCTATTTGGAAGAATCAATTGCAGCGGTGAGGACGCTTAAATTTCCCGGTTTTTTCGGGCACCTTGATTTTTTAAGGCGCTTTATTCCCGGCTATGCTCCTCTCGAGCCTTCTCCGCTATTAGATGAGCTGTTAAGACTCTTAGTAAAGAAGGAGCTTGGGTTAGAAATAAATACATCTGGATTGAGAAGAGAATTTAAAGAAGTCAACCCACAACCCTGGATTATCGAAAGGTATCTTTCCTTCGGCGGGAAATATCTTACTATTGGCTCAGATGCCCATAGAACGGAGGATCTCGGGAAAGGGTTTGGTGAAGCTCTTAAAATC
>NZ_CEYIHJ010000143.1:0-4990 GCF_982836095.1 Kosmotoga sp. | reverse complement strand
ATGGTAAATTTTTGTACAAATTCTACAGAGAACGGGGCAAAGCCCTGATACCAGGTTCAAGTATCAAAGGTGCTGTAAGAACATACGCAGAGGCATTTCTCGGTGATAAAACAACAAAAGCTATTTTTGGAAGTACAGCTTGTGCTTCTCACGTCAAATTCGATGACGTTCTTGTCGAAGAAAAAAGCTTAAAACTTGAACCATTCGATTCAATAATCATGGCAAATCCAAAACAGGAGAAATCTGTGAAACTGTATACACTAAAACCTTCTCAAGAAATCAGGAGAAGAAATGATGCTCTAATCGAAGTGCTGCCTGAAGGCTATAACTTCACTACTGAAATATGTGCAGAAGGCCTTTCATATGAACAGATCACAGCTCTGTTGTTTTGCTTTGGAATTGCAGACGGCTATATGTTCTATGTGAAAATGGGACGGGGTAAAAATCTTGGGATGGGAGCTGTTCATTTTCACTTAGAACAGTCGACCTTGTACAAAAGCTTTTACCCAGAGGATAATACAAAAATTATCCAAGATCTCATGAGCAAGCAGAAAGTGGAAAACTTTTTAAAAGGGCACGGTATCAAGCCTGAAGAACTGCAGAAGAACATCCTATCAGAAATTATGGACGGTGAGACATCATGAACAAGGAAGACATCATTGATATGGTTGAAAAGGTAATTGAAAAAGGAACAATAAAAAAACATAGTGGACTCAAATCGATTCAAGCGGTGATTCAAAATTCAAAGGAAGTAAGACAACTCGAAATGTTTCTTGGAGCACTGAGAAATCTCCCAAAATTACATCAATACAAGGGCGTAGAGTCATTTTATAAAGAGATGAAAAAACTGGTGCGCGCAGATAATCATACACAAGGTCTGCTTGAAGACTACAAAACCTGGGCGTACATATTTGGTACAGCTGCTAGACTGGTGGCTGCAAAGGAAAAGAACAGCTTCAATAATCCTCCAAGATCTGAGCGTGCACACCACCCTCCAAAAAAGCTTACTTCACAGCCTGCTATAGAAGGACAACTGGCAAAAAAATTAAAATCAATTAAAGAAGATCTGAATAAGAAGAACAAAACTTAATGAACTGAATCGAGCTGCCTTTATTTTAAAACTTAGTGCAGATGTAATGACTCATTTCCTATGGCAAATTCTGCACTTGTGTGTGGTATAATGATTTAGTAGAATATTTGAACATATGTTCAAATATAGAGGTGATGAACTATGGCGGAAGTGTGTGAAGTCCACGAACAACACATGGACAAGATTCTCAAAGTCAAGAAAAAGTTGCCTTCTCAGGAAATCAACCTTGAGGTCTCAGATTTTTTTGATGCTCTTGGCAATCCTTCTCGTTTGAACATAGTTTTTGCTCTAATGGAGGATGAACTGTGCACGTGTGATTTATCAAACATCAGCAATCTCTCTGTTTCAGCTGTATCACATCAGCTCAGAATTTTGAAGGATAGAAAAATAGTTACCTACAGAAAGGACGGAAAGAATGTCTTTTATCGCCTAAGTGATAACCACATAAAGGACATTCTTAAGATCGCACTGGAGCATATAAAGGAGGACCATTAGAAATGTCTAAGAAAAAATTGAAATTGGACGGTCTTGGTTGTGCCAATTGCGCCTACAAGATAGAAGAAGCGCTCAAAAAGCGCGGATTCGTCTCCGCATCGATCAATTTCGTAACAAAGGAACTTGAAATCGAAGGTGATGTAGGAAAAGCCAAACGGGTAATAAAAAGCGTAGAACCAAATATCAGAGTAATCGAAAACGAGAAGAATGATCATGATGTCGCCCATCAGCATGATGATGAGAAGAATTCAAAAAACATGCTGTTTTTCATAATCTCCTCTGTTGCGTTATTTGTTACAGGGTTAGTCATGAGCTACTACAATTTCAACAGCGTATCAGTGATTGGGATATTTGCTACCAGCTATCTTCTGGTGGGATGGAAGGTGCTGAAGAATGCTTTTGTCAACTCTATTCGCGGCAAGCTTTTTGATGAGAATTTTCTTATGACTGTGGCTACATTGGGCGCATTTGCCATAAAAGAATACCCAGAAGCAGTTGCAGTTATACTTTTCTACATGATCGGAGAGTTTCTCCAGGACTCTGCTTTAAACAAATCAAGACGTTCTATAAAGGCTTTACTGGATTTAAAAGCTGACTATGCAAATCTGAAAGTTGAAAATAAAGTGGTAAAAGTTAGACCAGACGAGTTGAACATTGGAGATGTCATAATCGTTAATCCCGGTGAGAAGATTCCAGTTGACGGAGTTACTATTGAGGGAAATTCGAACGTTGATACATCAGCTTTGACTGGCGAGAGTACTCCCAGAGTTATGATGAAAGGAAGCAAGATCCTTTCAGGAATGATAAACCTCACGAGTCTTCTAACAGTTGAAGTCACAAGAAAGCTCGAAGAGTCAACTATTTCAAGGATTTTAAGGCTTGTGCAAGACGCCACAGCAAGGAAAGCTAAAACGGAAAGATTTATCACAAAATTCGCTCGTTACTACACTCCCGTAGTTGTTGGACTCGCAGCGGTTGTTGCTGTAATTCCACCGTTGATCACTGGAGATCCTTTCTCTGAATGGTTTTACAGAGCCTTGGTTCTGCTTGTGATTTCGTGTCCCTGCGCTCTTGTTTTATCGATACCACTTGGTTATTTTGGAGGAATCGGTAAATCAGCAAAAGAAGGGGTACTCGTGAAGGGTTCTAATTTTCTGGATATCCTCAGTGGAGCTAAAGTTGTGGCTTTTGATAAAACTGGGACTCTGACAAAGGGCGTTTTCAAGATAACAAAGACAGAGACAAGAAACGGTTTTACGCAAAAAGAGATAATCAAATTCGCGGCTTTGGCAGAAGTTCATTCGGGACATCCTATAGCTTTGGCAATAAAAGAAGCTTACGGAGAGGAAATTGAGATGGCTCAGATAAAAGATTTGCAGGAGATAGCTGGTTATGGTGTCAGAACAACCTTGAAGAACAACGTTGAGATAATGGTCGGAAACGATAGGTTGCTTCACAGATTCAAGATAGAACACGACACGTGTCATGTAGCAAGAACTGTGGCCCACGTCGTGATCGACAAAAAATATGCTGGCTACATGGTGATCTCAGATGAGCTGAAAGAGGACGCCTATGAAGCAGTGAAGCGGCTGAGAGAACTGGGCATCAAGAAAATTTTGATGATTACAGGAGACAACAACGATGTTGCAGAAAACATAGCAAAACAGTTAGAGTTGGACGAATTCCATGCCGAGTTAATGCCAGAGGATAAGGTGAGAGTTATAGAGGAACTTAAAGAAAAGATGACTCCAAAAGATAAGATGGTTTTTGTGGGTGATGGAATTAATGATGCCCCGGTTATCGCCAGAGCAGACGTGGGAATAGCCATGGGAGCTTTGGGAAGTGACGCTGCCATCGAAACAGCAGATGTAGTAATAATGGACGACAGGCCATCAAAACTTCCGATGGTCATTGAGATAGCAAGAAAAACCCAGAGAATAGTGTGGCAGAACATAGTTTTTGCTCTTGGTGTCAAAGTGGCTTTCATAGGCTTAGGTATTATTGGGGTGACTACAATGTGGGAAGCGGTGTTTGCTGATGTTGGAGTTGCGATAATAGCGTTATTCAATGCCATGAGAATTTTAAAGTGACATACATGCGATCGTATTAAAGAATCACCTTTGTTCTTGTTCAATTTTGTCGTATTTTGCTAATATTTAGTGCAGGGGGGGTCACTACGACTGATTTGAAAGACACTCTTGTTACCATGGTGGGAACTGAACCGCAAGTTGTAACGCTCTTATTTGACGCGCTGATAAAGAATGGTTTTCCCATCGACGAAGTGGTTGTACTTCACACAAATCCATCAGTTGTCGATATTTACAATTCACTGAATTGTCTTGAAAAAGAACTCACTTCAGAAGAGGGCATCACACTTCGATTTGTCCCAATTAAGAGCAATGATCGATTTCCCGAGGATATTTGCTGTGAGAAAGACGCGACACTGTTGCTTCGAGTTCTTTATGCCACTGTTCTGAAAATAAAGAAGGCTCATCGCAGGATTCATCTTTCAATAGCAGGCGGACGTAAAGTTATGGCGGCATATGGAATGCTTGTCGCCCAGTTACTTCTTGATGACAACGATCACGTGTGGCACCTATTGTCTGAAAGGAGTCTCCTTGAAAGTCGAGTCATGCGAAGCTATGACTTTTCCCAGATATCCCTCATTAACGTGCCAATTCTGCGTTGGGTGTTGCTTCCTTCAACTCTTCAAGAACTACTTTTGTGGAATGATCCTTACAAAGCAATACTGAAACAAAAAGAGCTTCAAGAACACACGAAGGTTTCTTTTTTAACCGCTTTTTGGCACCGGCTAACGGATGCTGAAAAACAGTTACTTGAAACACTTGTGAAAACTGGTGGAACAAACAAGGAAATTGCTCAGAGGCTATATAAATCTCCTAAAACCATCTCCAACCAATTGCAGAGTATTTATGATAAATACGCGTCTCATACTGGCATTTCTCGCAGATCAGGCATGAGGAATCGCCTGATATCCGACCTCGCTCCACTCATGGATTCTTTGAGGGCAAATTCCTAAGTAAATATAGGTATAACCTCTCATGACAATTAATTAAAACGCTGCTAATATATTCCTGAATCGCACTTCACCATGTGATATTGGAGGTATCTCTATGAAGAAAATGTTCTTTTTGTTGGGATGTATTGGCATGGCAATATTTCTGCTCACCTGTTGTTCAACAACTCCTAACTCTCCTTCAGAACAGCCAGAGCTTGGTTCTGTGAAATTTAGCTTTTCATTTCCTGATAGCAAAGATTCCTTCTTTGAACCTATTCCCGACATTTCACCGAACATTATAGAAATAACGCTTACAAGAGTTGGAAATCAAGAATCAACGACTCTGGTTTACAGCTATGCCACCAGTATAACCATCGAAAACCTGG
>NZ_CEYIHJ010000142.1:0-5027 GCF_982836095.1 Kosmotoga sp. | reverse complement strand
GAAATACTCCGTTATGGAACCCGGCGGAAAAGGAATAAACGTTTCTCTGATTCTTTCTGGCTTGGGCCTTCCGAGCATTGCCATGGGTTTTTTGGGAGGTTTTATAGGTTCAATAGTCGAGCAAAAGCTGAGAATGCTGAGCGATTTGGTAACCACGAATTTTGTCTTTGTCGATGAAGAAACACGTGAAAATTTGGCGATAATCGACCCTTCCAATGACACGATAACGGAAATAAATTCTCTTGGCCCAAATATAGACGAAAAATCACTGAAACAATTCATGAGAAGATTCGATATCTCGCTCAAAAGGGCGGAATGCATGGTGTTTTCTGGAAGCATTCCTCCCGGAGTGCCAGCGGATTATTGCATGGAGCTCGTAAAAAAGGCAAAGGATTCCGGGAAGATGGTTATTTCTGAATCTACCGGAGATCACTTTGAACTGGCTGTAAAGAATGGCCTGTTAACCGTTGTAAAGCCTGATCTCAGAAGTAAAAAGGAGTATATGGGCGAAACGCTGAAAAGCTTAGAGGACTATGTAAAAGCGGCAGAAGAGACCGTTAAAATGGGAAGTAAAATGGCGATTCTTTCCTATGAAATCGAAGGCGATGTCGTTGCTACATCTGAAGGAGTTTGGTTGCTAAAAGCAAAGGAACATATCGAGCGGTCGCATCTTCTTGGAACTGGCGATAGTTTTGTTGCTGGTGTTGTGTATAGGCTTCTGAAAAACAGAAAGGATCTTCTTGAAGCCGCAAAGTGGGGAATGGCAGCTGCCATAGCCGAAACGAAATTCATTGGAAAAGAGTTTATTTCAATCGAAGACGTTGAAATGTGCACCGAGTCTTTCGAACTGAGCAGATTGAGGTGATTCAATGAAAGTCAAAAATGCAATGATAAAGGATGTATCCGCCATTTTTGAAAACGAAACCGTGGAAGAGTTTATCGTTTCCTGCATAAGAAAGAATAGATCAGGATTTCCTGTTGTTGATGAACATTTCAGAGTAGTTGGCTTTATCAGCGAAAGTGATATAATTAATAACGCTCTTCCAAGTTACTTTTCGCTGTTGCAAAGTGCATCTTTTATACCCGATACACATCAATTTGTGAGGAAAATTGGTGAAATAAAGGATGAGCCAGTTTCAAAATTTATGGTAACCCCTCCCATAGTAGTTCACCCAGAGGATACGGCGATACACGCCGCCGATCTGTTAATCAAAAAAAGACTCAAAGCAATTCCCGTGGTGGATGATGAGCATCAGCTCGTCGGTATCTTCACGAGGATAAACCTAATTCACGTAGCGCTGGAAGGAAAGATCAACAGCAGATGAAAAAAGTATCCATTTTCACTCTTGGCTGCAAATTGAATCAGTATGAGTCACAGGGTATGGCAGAAAAGCTTAGCGATGCGTTTTTGGTTGCTTTCGATGACGATAATGCGGATATATACATCATAAATTCCTGTACGGTTACCGCTGAGGCGGAGCGGAAGCTCAGACAGCTTTATCGCAGATTGAAAAGGAGATCTCCAGAGAGCATTTTTACGGTAGTGGGATGTTATTCTGAGACAAGTCCGAATGAATTGAAAGAGTTGGGTTTTGATCTTGTTTTGGGCGTAAAGCAAAAGAGAAACATAAAAGAGGAAATCTTGCGGTTCTCGGGTAAAAGCGAACCAGCGAAAGCAGAAGCATCGGATAATACATTTTTCAGCGTACATACCAGCCCTGAAGGGAGAACAAGGGCATACATTGGGATAGAAGATGGTTGTTTGAATAGATGTGCCTATTGCCGTATAAGGCTTGCCCGGGGCTCAAAGATCGAAAGCAAACCTTTAGAGCTCGTGGCTGATGAGTTTCTTGGCCTTTTAAAAGCCGGTTTCAAAGAGATTGTGTTGACGGGTATTAATATCGGTTATTACGGCTACGATAGCGATTCAACGCTGGTAAAGCTGTTAAAGAGGCTGCTTTCAGAGGATGGCAGCTGGCGTATAAGGCTCAGTTCTCTTGATCCCAGGTTGATCAGTCCGGAGCTGATTCAGCTGATAGCTGAAAACTCCGAGAAAATCGCGCAACATGTTCATTTATCGCTTCAAAGCGGTTCGGATAGAGTGTTAAAATTGATGAGAAGAGGCTATACAAGAAGTGAGTACAAATCAATTGTCAACGCTTTTCGAAAAATCAACCCGTTGTTTTCTTTTACCACAGATGTTATTGTGGGATTTCCCGGTGAAACAGAGGAAGATTTCAAAGAAACCCTGGAATTCATTCGTGAACTCGAGTTTTTAAAGATTCATATATTCAGGTTTTCTCCCAGACCCGGCACTGAAGCGGCACACATGACGCACCAAATACCCGGGCATATCAAGAAGGAACGCGCTTTAATCTTGAAAAAGGTAGCTGAAAAAAGTTCGAGGGATTATCTCAAGAAACAGCTTGGCAAAGAAAGCGAAGTCCTCATTGAGAGATGCGATGGAGAATACAGTTTCGGTTACGATGAATATTTTATCCAGCACAAAATACCTGGCTGTTTACCAAAGGACTTTGTTAGAGTAAAAACGTTGGAAATTTCTGAAACGGGGGCTTTTTCCAGTGCAGAATTTCATTGTAGATCGATGGTTACCTGACGAGGATTCCTTGGTCAATGTCAAATCCGAATGGTTCATAAAAGGCCTTTTTCTTTATGAAGTTGTTAGAACGTATAACAGACTCCCATTTGCCTTAAATAAGCATTATGACAGGCTTCTGCATTCTGCAGAGTATATGGGAGTTGAAAAGGCTGTCCCTGATTTTGACATGCTGGTTTCACTTGTTATGGAAGGAATAGAAAAGAACAAAACTAATAACGAGCTGAGAATAAGGCTTGTACTTGCCGGGCAGAACCTATTGCTTCTTTATGAAGAACTTCCGGTGATGTCAAAAGACATCTACGAGTTGGGAGTGAAGGTGGGAATATCCCCCTTTCACAGGCCATCGGAATACATAATCCCGGGGAAAATAAAATTGATAGGCGCTCCCTGGAGCTTTCTCACCAGAACCAAGCTGGGCGAATATTACGACCTTCTCCTTCTAAATGAAAAGGGAGAGGTTTGCGAAGGCTCTTTCACAAATGTTTTTCTGGTAAAAGAGGAAACTTTGATCACTCCTCACGAGGCTTCGGGAATTTTGCCAGGAATAACACGTGAGAATGTCCTGAATTTGGCACGTGCCCTTGAAATGAAAGTGGAGGTCAGAAGCGTCATGGCATGGGAACTCTTTGTGGCGGATGAATTATTTTTGACACATACGAGCGCTGGTATTGTTCCCGTGAGACGATTGGAAAACAAAGTGTTGATTGAAGAGTTTCCAGATGGTTATACCAGAATTTTGATGGATAACTTCGAAGGATATGTAATGACCCGGGAGGATAACTGGAAGGGGATAAAACTTTGAAGAAGAATTACAGGCTTTTATCCGATGTCTTTGATGAGCTTTCAAGAACCAATCCTCTTCTAAGAAAAATAAAGATCCTAAGGCTTAAGAACGATTGGGTTGATATTGTGGGACCCATTGTTTCGCAACATTCCAGAATAGTTGATTATTCTGATGGAACGCTCATTGTTGGCGCTGATGACGGCGTCTGGATCCATGAGCTTTCGATAAAGAAAACCGCAATAATGAGCAAGCTGAACAAACATCTTGGTTTGAAGCTAATCAACCGCATAAAATTCATACCAAAGAAATAGTTGGAGGTGTACGAATGCCCGAAAAAGGTTATAATGCTGAGAGTATAAAAATACTCAAGGGGTTGGATCCTGTAAGGAAAAGGCCCGGTATGTATATCGGTTCAACCGGAAAAGCAGGACTCCATCATCTGGTATATGAAGTCGTTGATAACAGTATTGATGAAGTCGTAGCAGGCTTTTGTGATCAAATAGAGGTTACTATCTTTGAAGACGGTACTGTGAGGGTGTGCGACAACGGAAGAGGCATTCCAGTGGACGTTCATCCGGATACTGGTACCAGCGCGCTTGAAGTGGTGATGACAACACTTCACGCCGGGGGTAAGTTTTCAAAGGATAGCTATAAAATAAGCGGAGGTTTGCATGGTGTCGGTGTTTCCGTTGTGAATGCGCTTTCAGAATGGCTTGAAGTGAAGGTGCATAGAGAAGGCGAGATTTATCGACAGCGTTATGAGAGGGGAATAGCCGTTACACCTGTGGAAATAATTGGAAGAACCGATAAAAAAGGAACCGAAACATGGTTCAAACCTGATAGGCTTGTTTTCACAACCACTGACTTCGATTTTGACATTCTTGAATCCCGACTGAGGGAACTTGCCTTTTTGAATCCAAGAGTGAGGATAATCTTTGAGGATAAGAGAATTTCCGAAAAGCGTGTGTTTCATTATGAAGGTGGCATATCAGAGTTTGTGAGATTCATGAACAAGAAGAAAACAGCAGTCAACAAGCAGCCTTACTATGTTGAAGGGGAATATAACGATATAAAAGTACAGCTCGCTTTGCAGTACACCACATCTTTTGAGGAACACATATTAACCTTTGTCAACAACATAAAGACTGTGGAAGGTGGGACTCATCTCACAGGCTTTAAAACGATTATGACCAAACTCGTTAACGACTATGCCAAAAAGTTCAACATACTAAAGGAAAAGGACCCTAATCTTCAGGGCGAAGATGTCAGAGAAGGTCTAACTGCTGTCTTGAGCATTTTTATCCGGGAACCTCAATTTGAAGGCCAGACCAAAGCAAAGCTTGGAAATGAAGAAGCCTATGAAGCTGTTATCAAAGTGCTCAGGGACAAACTGTCTGAGGTTTTCGAGTACAATCAGAAAGAAGTGAAAGCCATCATCTCTAAGGCAGTTGATGCTGCCAGAGCGAGATTGGCTGCGAAAAAAGCCCGTGAAATGGTAAGGCGGAAGAACGCCCTTGAAAATACGACACTTCCCGGTAAACTGGCAGACTGTATCTCCCAGGATCTTGACAACACCGAACTATTCATAGTTGAAGGCGATTCAGCTGGAGGCTCGGCAAAACA
>NZ_CEYIHJ010000141.1:0-5048 GCF_982836095.1 Kosmotoga sp. | reverse complement strand
ATCACCTATAGAGTAGTAAGTACCCGTAGAAGCGATTATGTGGAATGTTGCGTACCCCAATATGGCACTCAAAACATCGGTCTTTGTGTACTTCGGCTCAAAATCATTTGTTGGTGGAGAAGGCCAGGGAATTGTTACCGGCTGATCGCCTGTATAATGGCTGAAGGCATCAGTAAGCATTATAAAAATTCTCTGTGAACCGGGGCGCCAGGCCATATTATTCCAGGCAAACATAATAGCACCATAGGCGTTTTCAGGGCCATCTGCTCCGTAACCTACAGCAAGCTCCTGAGTATAAGAAGCAGCAGTTGTTGGATCAACCAAACCAAGATACGGTGGATCAAACCCTATATTATCAGTTGTGTCTGGATCCGCCGGGACGTAATCTCCATAAGGAACTATCCCAACTTTCACATCGATTCCCGCTGCTGCCAGGTCGTTCAAAAATTCAGTCATGCTGTTTTTAACTCCTGCGATTTCTGTACCCATACTTCCAGTTACATCGACCAAAAAAACTATATCTGCGCCAATACGGGCTTCTGTTTCCTTTAACAGCGCAAATCCCTGAGCTTTTCCATCTTCGAAAAGAAGAAGATTATCAGGATTCAAATCGCCTGAATAATCTTTAATGACCATTCTCAGCTTCACAGGCATGGCAGTGTCCACAGGGTTTAATATAGGAACGCTGATTGGAAGCCTGTCTACGGAAACAAGAATTTCAAGGTCATTTCCCCATGGATCAGGGATTTTGACGCCGACAGGATCCAGGGGTATGGCAAGCTGGAGAACCGGTATGATCCCACAGGAGGCCAGTATAATCGCAACAACCGAAATGATTATCAATCTAGTTATAATCTTCATCCTGACCACCTCCTAAAATTCCAGCCCTGCACCAACGTGCAGGCTGAAGACGCCGGACCAACCAACCATATACGGCCCACCTGAAAGACCACCAATGGTCATCACTTCCCCAAATACATTGATGAAATTCATCAACAGTAAATTGACCCCCAGCTTCACATGAAAAGCCCTGTCTGAATAGAGAAGAAAGAGGGAATCCCTAAAATCAGCAAGCAATATGAGACCCACGCCAGCATAAACTGAAAGGTCGTTATCGAGTTGAAAATTCAACAATACTGTGGGGTCAATTTCCATTACCGAAAAGGCTGACCAGTCAAGGTAAGGAATGTCTGATACTGAGGTGATAGGGATAAAACCATTTACTTCTGCTCTAAGAGTCCCATCGCCTATCTGCACCCCAATCCCGAGAATCTGTCTATTCAGACCCCCAAGCTCGCTGCCTATTAAGCCATGTACGCTCAATGAAAAAGCTGTCGCAGCGAGCATAACGACAAGTAAAATAGCAAGTATTCGTACCATACTCACACCTCCCTCAGTTCAAATTTTATCAGTCGTATGTGTAATAACTGATGAAAGAGTGGAGCTGAAAATTAACTATATGTAGAGCTTTAAAGAAGAAATGATTTCGAAGTTGTACTGGACAAAAGATTTCTATTGATACGCAATATATCAGACGTTTGCAATAATATGTGGTTGTTGAAAGAAAAAATAAAACGGCGCTGTTAAGCGCCGTTAAAATGGTCGGGGCGACTGGACTTGAACCAGCGACCTTCTGCGCCCCATGCAGACACGCTTCCATCTGCGCTACGCCCCGCCAATTGGAATTGTAGCATAGATGGAACTCTCTTTCAAGAGGGATTTTTACTTATAGGAAATTGCTTTGATGTAGATCGCATCTCCGTTTTTAACCCTTATAGCGCCACCGCATTCAGGGCATCGGGTCTCAAGATCTTTGGAAAAGAACTCATTGCCACAGTCACGACACTGATAGTGGAGTTCGTCCGTAACAAAATCAATTTCAACGTTTTTAAAATCGGTGTTTTCCTTTATCAAGTCAAAAGCTTCTTTTATATGACCTTTGTCCACCATTGCCAGCTTGCCAACGCCGACAGTGATTTTTCTGATTCTCTTTAACTCTTCCGGGGTGATTTCGCTTTCAATGTAGAGTTTTATTTTCTCTGCAATAGATAACTCATGATGCATTCTTCCAGCCCTCCTAACATATCCTTGGTGTTAATTCTTCTACAAGCATGGGCAAGACACGCTCAACACCGTATCGATTTTTTAACATTACCCTTGGAATAACACTCTTTTCACGTACGTAGCCTATAAAAGAAGGATAAAAGCCCAGATCGTTGAGCGCGTCCATAACATCTCCAGTGTCCCTTTCGCTGCAGAAAATCGCTGCAGTCCCTTCACATGCAAGATAAAGAGGATCAATACCGAGTATTTCCGATATGACTTTAACCCCTTCTGGAACGAGCAGCATATCTTCATTGATGACTATATCGCAACCTGCACTTGCGGCTATTTCATTGAGTATTTGGGCCACTCCGCCACGAGTAGCATCTCTCATTGTTCTGATATCAAAAGCCTTTACGATTTCTAAAAGCGGCGTGAGCGAACGGCAATCCGAATTGAAACTCACATCGAATCCCTTCCTCAGAGCCATAATCGTGGCACCATGAAGTCCTATGGGACCAGTTAATACTATGGCGTTTCCCGGTTCTACATTGGTAACGCTCAGGGGTTTTCCAACACTTTTTCCAAAACAAGTAGTGTTGATCACCAGTCCATCGAGACTTCCTTTGTTCATTACCTTGGTATCTCCACAGAGAATCTTCAAGTTGTTCCTCCTAAGCTCATTGTCAAGGGAATTGATTATACATTCGAAGGATTTAAGAGAAAAACCCTCTTCCAAAATAATCGAAAGTGTCATGTAGATTGGTTCTGCGCCGAGCATTACCACATCATTTACGCTACCAGTGACTGCCAGTTTTCCGATATCTCCACCCGGAAAGAAAAGAGGATAAACGGTGAAGCTATCTGTACTGACCACATCAACCGACTTTGCAATCACACCAGCATCCTCTTCCATCGAAACCACTGTGCTGTTTAAATGTTCTTCAATAAACTTTAAAAGTTCAATCTGGCGTTTGCCGCTATTATGATGAATCGTAATCGTTCCGTCCATACTATCCCCCCACATTGATTCGATATAACGAGTGCCATAACCATAACTCTACGTGTTGATCTCTTTTCTATACAAGAAAGCGGCATGGCAAGAGCCTTCAGAGGAAACCATACATGGGCCCATAGGTCTTTCAGGGTTACAGGCAATGCCAAAGAATTTACACTCTTCGGGATCGAGTTTGCCTTTGAGCACCTGACCACAAGGGCACTGATCTTTTGAAGATATTTTACATAATTCCGGATATATTTGCAAAGCGTTTATAACACTGTCTTCTGATTTTAACGCATAACCTGAATTCGGAATGATGCCAAGCCCTCTCCATTCCGCATCGGAAGCACCAAATAGCTCCTCCAGCGTTTCAATGGCTAACGGATTTCCAGTACGCATTACGGTGGAGTAGTACGCATTAAAAACACCTGAAACCCCTGTAACGAGCATCTCATACATCTTTTCAAGGGCAAAAACAAGCAATTCCCTTGTGAACCCGGCGATTACAAAAGGTTTTTTGAATTTTTCTGAAAGCCTTTTGAAAGGTAATTCCCCGATGATTGTTGCAACATGCCCCGGGCATAGTAATCCATCTATCGCACAATCTGGATCTGACAAAAGTGTTTCTATTGCTGGAGGAATACGTTTTAGAAGATTATATATGTAGAGGTTTTTCATTGACGAGTTTTCGATTTCTGAAATCAAACCAGCAACAAGCGGTGCTGTGGTTTCAAAACCGATAGCTGCAAACACCGCGGCTTCAGCGGGATCTTTTTTCATGTCCTCAATAATCTCAAGTGGATTGTAAATTTCCCTTACATCGGCTCCAAGTGCCTTCTTTTCTCTCAAGGTTCCAAAGCTTCCGGGGACTTTCATCAAATCACCAAAGGTATATATTCGGACACCCTGATCACATAAATATATCAATCGGTCAACATCACTCTGTGAAGTGACGCATACCGGGCATCCGGGACCGCTGATCAATTTCATCTTATTGCGATAAACTTCCCTCAAGCCATATTGCATGAGAGCATGGGTATGCGTCCCGCAAACCTCCATGACGTTGAATACTCTACTTTCCAAGGTATTTCCCCAACCTTTTACCAGCTTTTTCTATTTCTCTCGCCGAATCGACATCAACTCTCTGGATTGCAAATCCTGCATGAACAAGCACATAATCCCCTTTCTTCGCCTTATTTATAAACCTAACATCGATTTCCAGCTTCACCCCGGCTTTTTCTGCCAATGCTTTGTTGCCATTGACTTCTATTATTTTAAGCGGTACAGCCAGACACATGTTATCACCTCGATTCCCTTTCTTTTAACAAGTAGAAGTAAGCCTGTCCCAATGCAATTCCTTCATCGTTAGGAGAAACTTGTTCGTTTACATATACAATAAAGCCGGATTTCTTGAGAGTCTCCACGCACATAGACAAAAGAAGGCTATTTTGAAAGACACCCCCGGACAGGCATACATTTTGCTCTCCGGTTTCTGCCCTTAGCTTTTTGCAAAGTTCTAGCACCACATTAGATAACAATTGATGAAAGGCCCGGCTTAATTCCTCAACTGTCGCTTCTTTCTCCTTTTTCAGAGCAACGATCTTTTTTATACAATTTCTCAGGTCGATTTCCCATAAGCCTTCTTTTTTAACAAGCGCGAAGGGCAATCTCAAGTTACTGGGTACTGAAGAGGCGGCGCTTTCAAGCTTCATAGCCGCTTCACCTTCATACGTATTCCTCTGGCATATTCCCAATAGTGATGAAACAGCATCAAATAACCTTCCAGCCGATGACGTCATTACTGCGGCAGTGTTTATAAGCTTCAGTTCGTCGGTGGACAAATTTTCCCCTGCATCAAAAAGATATGCCAAAGCCATAAGATCAGGTCTCTTGGCAGCATTTTCGCCTTCTGGCATTGAAACTCGCCTTAACCGTCCTTTTCTTTGCCATTTTGCACCATTAACCAGAAAAAACTCTCCTCCCCAGACCGTACCGTCAGTACCGT
>NZ_CEYIHJ010000140.1:432-5237 GCF_982836095.1 Kosmotoga sp. | reverse complement strand
GTTATGTTTGAAGCTTAAAAAGGTCAATTGCGTTTTCGCATAAAATGGTACTGCAACTTGAAGCCGAGATTCCTTTCAGCTCCGATATCAATTCAATAACAAACCGCACATAAGCTGGTTCATTTCTCTTTCCCCTGTACTTCTGTGGGGGCAAATAAGGGCAATCAGTCTCTGACAAAAAATGTACTAATGAAAAGTGGCGCACTATTTCTCTCAATTCGTTATTTTTAGGATATGTAAGCGGTCCACCAATTCCCAGCTTAAACCCCAGATCGACAAAACGCTTAGCATCAGCTATGGTACCCGAAAAAGCGTGGATAACACCATGCAGTTCTCCTTTGAATTCCTTTATAATCTCATAGGCATCATCATAAGCATCCCGAACGTGTACAACAACTGGAAGTTTTAGCTCTCTGGAAAGAAATAATTGTTCCCTAAAAACCCTCTTTTGTATTTCTTTAGGCGATAGATTTCTGTAATAATCAAGACCGATTTCTCCTATAGCGACTACTGTTTTATATTCAGCCAAAATTCTCATTTCTTCTGTGTAATTAGATGGTGTATCATTGCTTTCATGTGGATGAATCCCTATCGCTGCGAAAATATTCTCATGCTTTGATGCAAGTTCAACGACCCTTTTTGAAGTTTCAAGGTCTATACCTATTTCTATAAGGAATTCAAGTTCACCATTCTTCAGTTGTGAAATGATGCGTTCTCTATCATGGTCGAATTGTTTAAAAGAAATGTGAGAGTGAGTATCGCAAAGTCTAAGCGTTTGCTCTGATGTGGACGATGTCTCCATCATGTACAACCTCTTCCCTTCCAACCAGCCGTAGAAGCCCCAGTTTTTTTGCTTCAGCCATGCTCCCGGCTTTCATAAAGTCATCATAAGAGATAACCTCTGCTTTGATAAATCTTTTCGCTAGGTCTGTATGTACTTTAGCGGCACAATCTAAGGCTGTCGCGCCTTTTTTTACTGTCCAGGCACGAACTTCATCCTCTCCAACAGTAAGGAACGAGATAAGTCCCACATGTTCATAAACAACGCGTGAAAGCCTTTGAATACCACTTTCTTCAATGCCAAGTTCGTTCATGAACAGTTCCCTGTCCTCTGCTGAAAGGGCATTCAATTCTTGCTCTATTTTCCCTGATAGCTCCAAATAGGCAAATTTATTTTCCTCGCAGCTTTCTACGAGTTTTTCCTTACCGTTATATTTCTTAGTGCTGAATTGATCTTCATCAAGGTTAGCTACAACAATTACAGGTTTCGCCGTAAAAAGAGAAAGCGAGCCTATTCTTTTTAACTGTTCTTCGGCCAAATTCGCAGTACTCACAAACTTTTCTTGCTCGAGAATCTGACTGATTCTTTCAAGGATTTCTTTTTCAGCTGATTCATCTGGTGACAATTTCTTCTTTTTTTCCGTTTCTGAAAGCCTTAGGAGTCTATTTTCAACTACTTCTAAATCCCTGAGCAGCAATTCCGACTTTATAATTTCGAGCTGTTTCACAGGTTCTTCTGCTTCTGGTGGCCAGGGCACTGAGGGGCTTTCAAAAGCTCGAACAACGGCTAACAACGAATCTGCGTTTTGAATAAACTGAAAAATTCTGTTTTTTTCTTTCCTATTAGCAGAAAGATCATATCCGGGGATATCTATAAAAGAAAGGGTTGCATATGTTGTCTTTTTAGGCTTAAAAAGTTCGGAAAGCCGTTCCACCCTTTCATCATGTATCTTAGCAACACCGGTTAAAGGCTCATTCTTATGAGCATGCTCCTCTAAATTAACGCCTGTTAGCAAAGAGAAAATGGTAGTCTTTCCACTCATAGTTAGACCAAAAATACCTATCTCCATCAAAACTCCCCCCATCACGATTTAATGGGAAATGGTGTACATATATATATTACCAGATATCCAAACATATGCGAAGCACATCAGAAGCCAGAATCAAGCGCAATCCTATAAAATATCAAGTAATACCGGAGCAAATACGACTGAAGGAAAAGCAAAAACACTCCATAGTCAAGACTTAATGCTTTTTAAAGGGAAAGCATCCTTATATTTCTGTATTTTGCAGCCTTTAAAAGCATGTTGACTCTTTCTACTTTCTCATGTGGTTCACCTTCAATTGATACACCATTTTCCATCTTTTTCAAAATTCTATCAAGGTCAACATAACTGATACCCATCGCACTTTCATCTGTTAATCCGGGGATCAAGTCAGGTGAAGGCTGCCTGTTAAATATTTCATCTGGTATATTCAATCTTTTTGCCAGCTTAAAAACATCGGTTTTATACAGGTGAAGAAGGGGTTCTATATCGGTCGCATCGTCCCCCCATTTTACATAAAAGCCTGTTAAATATTCCGTCTTATTTGTCGTCCCAACAACAGCATACCCCTTTTTCTCAGCTTCCAGATAAAGCAGGCACATTCTGACTCGATGCTTTGCGCGATAATAAGCCATGCCCTTTCTCATTTCGGCATCGCCTGAGTTTTTCAAATCATTTATGAATACGTTTGTCCCGCCCTGAGCTTCCCATTTTTTTAGTGCGTACCTTTTTTTGATACTGTATGGTATCAGAAATGCTGGCGGTTGCAATTTGTATACACCCAAAGCTCTGAGAACAGGAGTGATTTTTGCTATTTTATAGGGTATTCCAATCCAGTTACAATACTTAACACCAAGCTTCAAACTGTCTGGCGAGGAGTCTCTTTCTGGCAATAGCATGCCAAAAACCCTTTCCTTTCCGAGAGCTTCAACGCAAAGTGCAGCGGTGACAGCTGAGTCAATTCCCCCACTGATCCCCACTATTGCTCCAGCGTAGTTGTACTTTTCGATAGTTTTCCTTATGAACTCTACGATTTTCTCCATAGTATCACCTACCACTACTTTAGCACTTGGAAAAGCGAAATTCAAAAATCGGCTTGACTTAGTATTGTGAAGATACGTGAAGCTCAGAGGGCAAGAAACTAACAACAAGACCTGTCTCATAGTAAAGCGGGTATAGGGTCTAGTGTTTTTACTAAACCCTAAACCCGGTCTTTAGTACCCTAGACCCGATCTTACTCTTTTAGTAAAGAAAAAAGGGGACAATGTCCCCTTTGATGGCACGCCCGGAGGGAGTCGAACCCCCAGCCTACGGTTTTGGAGACCGCCGCTCTGCCAGTTGAGCTACGGGCGTACACGCCACTATTATAAAGTATGTATTCCATAATTTCAAGTGGAAAATGTAGTAGAAAGAGATTTATTCCAATACAAAAGTTAGCATTATTCCAAAAAGCAGTAGATATAATATGAGAGCATTATCGAGCCTTTCAAAAATTCTCGGTAGTGGATTCAGGAATTTTTTCAACATGAAGAAAAGCGGTATCCCTGTCGCAATCATAATCAGAGCATCAAGAGTATGATGGGTATCAAAACCTATAATTCCATGAATGAAGACTGCAGCGACCATAATGCCATAGGCAAGCCACATGTTCCAGCGAAGTTTCATTTTTTCCTTAGAGACACCTACAAATATCAATTTCGAGAAACTGATAACTGTTCCAATGGAAGCAACCACGAGAAAATATTTTGCAGGCCCTGATATGGAATCCATAATACCATTTTTGGTGACAAAGCCAGATGTTAAGGGGGTACCCATAATCGCTGCAGAACCAACAAGTAATGGGATATACTCTTTTATATTGATTTTTCCTTTCCATTCCTGGATTTTTTGAGTTCCTAGTCTTTCTTTTATGTTTCCAGCGGTCATGAACAACAATCCCTTAAAAACTGCGTGACTGAAAGCGTGCCATGCTGCTGCCATATTACTTGCAGCTATGATAAAACCAATCTGAGAAAACGTGTGATAGGCAAGAACATCCTTAGCCTTCTTTGCATTCATAGCAAAAAGCACGCCAGCTACAGCGCTGAACGTACCAATCACAAGATAGAAATTTCTCAACCATTGAAAGGAGCCATATTGTAGAAACCGTATCACTAAATAATCCTCTATTTTTACCATCAACCCGGAGAGTATTGGAGATACTTCGGTGATAGCATTTGCATGGGCATCTGGAAGCCACATGGAGAGCAGAAATAAACCCGATTTAACCGAAAGCCCGGTGAAGATAAGAACAGCTGGCAGCTTGTCCATATAATCAAGTGCAGAAAAAGAGAAGGTTCCACTTTTCATGTAAACAAGTCCTATTCCTATAAGATAAAAGTTGAATCCAAGCGCTGAAATCAACATATATTTAACCGTAGCCCAGATTTGCTTCCCTTTTCTGCCGTAGGCAATTAAAATAAAGCCAATTATCGATGCGAGTTCAAAAGAGACGTAGACATTGAAAAGATCCCTGGTTATGAAAACAGCATTCAGTGATCCAAGAAGTAATGTGATCAGAGCATAAAAAAAACCATCGTAGCTTTTTTGAAGAGAATTCAACGTTATTGCTGAAAGAACCACTATCACAGCCAAAAGAAAAGGTAGAGCAAATTCATCATATCCTATGGAAATACCCAGTGTTCCCCAGTTACCTATGACCATTTCGAAGTTTTTTCCAATATTGAATAATAATATTACAATCGATGTTAACAGGGAAGTGAAAGTCAAAACAATGGTTATTTTTGTCCTTTGATTAAGTATTAGCGATACTCCACCAAGCAAAAGTGGGATAATACTCAAATAAAGAATCATTCCTCTTCTCCTTCTAACATTCCTTCTATTAAATCGATATCCACTGTATGATACCTGTTATGAAGCATGATTGTAAATGTAAGTAGTAAACTCAATATGGCGAATCCTATTACTATGCTGGTTATT
>NZ_CEYIHJ010000140.1:0-422 GCF_982836095.1 Kosmotoga sp. | reverse complement strand
GCCTGTGGTATTGGATCAGCGAAATGCACATTCTCAATGGGTAAGGAAGGGATTATTGGAGCTCTAGTACCCCCTTTTGAGGAAATAGCAGTAAAAAAAAGCGTTACAGAAGTTTCAACAATGCCAAGAGCCAGTATTTTCTTTATCAAATTCGATGTTAAAAGCATTCCTAAAGTCCCGAGAAAAGCACCAATCAACGATGTATATATAACCATATCGCTTATCATAGTGTCCCTCTTCTCACAACAAATTCGCTTGCCATCTTCCACGCCCCAGCATAGACTTTAAGACCAATCAAGAGGTTGATAAGCGGGATTACTCCCCCACTTAAAATGCTGCCATAGCTTTGCGCTTCATTGAGCCCGAAGGTAAAATTCGGGAATGATAATCCCATGGTCATCAGGGATAAAATGATAACAAGT
>NZ_CEYIHJ010000139.1:0-5278 GCF_982836095.1 Kosmotoga sp. | reverse complement strand
AATAAGCTAATCGGCGCTTCTCTGCAAGGATTTCTATAAATCGCACAATTATTTTGGGTGCCTCGGGGAGTAATTTAGACATAATTTGGGAAGCCTTTTTTCTTGATAAAGTAGGATCAAGTATTACTTCTCTAACTGTTGGGTTCTCAACCAATTTGGCAGCTACGCTCAAAGTTCGAACTAGTTCGTCACTTTGCGGCCCTGCACCCAAAAAAAGGGCTTTAGCGTACCTATATGCAACGGTTGGAGAGTACCTCATTCCCTATCACCCAGATTTTCCATTACCTTTTTGGTGTATTGTCTTCGGGCTTCCTCATCCATTTCTTTGCCTAAAACCCTAAGTGCTATTTCAACAGCAGTTGCAATAACTACGCCTTGAATTTCACTCATGGCTTTTTCTCTTTCTTGCGCCATTTGAGCCTCAGCCATTGTTACAATGCGGCTGGCTTCCGCTTTTGCCTTGTCCTTTGCCTCCAAAAGAATTTTCTCAGCCTGTTTTTCGGCGGTAGCAACAATAGCGGCAGCCTTTTCATGAGCTTCCGAGAGTTCTTTTTGATGTTCTTCCTTGTATTTTTCCGCTTCTTCTCTCAAGGATTCGGCTTTTTTTAGTTCGCTTTTCACTATTTCTTGCCTTTTAGCAATAATATCAAAGAACCTATCAAAAAGAAGCTTTTTAAGAACAAAAAACAGGACCAAAAAATTCATCAACTGTATCAGTGATGTGAGATTTAATTCGATCATATTTCTACCCCCTTCTTTCGGGGTGGGTGGTTTAACCCACCAGCAATATCATGAAAGCAATGACCAATGAATAGAGCCCTGTTGATTCAGTAACTGCCATTGCAAGCAGCATCCTAGTGGTAAGAGTGCCTATCAACTCGGGTTGCCTTGCCATCGCTTCCATGGCTTTAGCCCCAATGTTACCTTCACCAACACCAGGTCCAATGGCCCCAATACCCATCGCAAGTCCCGCGCCAATGAATTTTCCGAGCTGCACTAATGCATCACCGAGTTCCATACACAGACCTCCTTATGAATAAAATTATTCTATTACTGAACCAATATATGCAATCGCGAGAATAGTAAAAACAAGAGCCTGAATAGAGCCTACAAAGATTCCAAAAAATCCCCATAAAAACGTTGGCATAAGAAAATACTTGGTGAGATAGCTGATAATCAGAACCAGCAAACCACCACCCATGATATTCCCGAATAACCTCAAAGAATGCGAAACTGGTTTTGCAAGTTCTCCTATGAGGTTCATTGGAAACATGATGGGAAAAGGCTCGAAAAATCCTTTTAGCCATTTTCCAAACCCTTTAGCTTTTATCGCAAAAGCATGGCTAATTATCAATACCATGACCGCAAAAGTAGCGTTCGTATTCAAATCAGAGGTAGGGGTGTACCAGGTGTCTTCGAAAATTGTGAACACTACTCCTCCATTCCTTGGGACCGCCTGAATTCCAGGAATTCCACTTATAACATTCGCTATGAAGATAAATAAAAAAAGCGTAGCGGCTATATTAAAAGTTGGTCTTACGAATTCTTCCTTTTGGACAGCGTCTTTTGTCAGCCCTAACAGATAATCAAGAAGCATTTCAATCAAACTCTGCTTTTTACCAGGAATTACTGCAAATACCTTTATTGAAGCAGCAAATGTAATCAAACCAATCATTATAGCCCAGCTCATAAAAATGGTCATTGGGTTTACTCTACTCAGCAGGGAATTGCCAAATGGAAGCTGATAAATCCATCTTTGTCCAACATCGTCGCCCAGTTTTGGGAAATGATAACCTGTGGCGAATATGTAAACCAAAATTGCCAGATAACCTGCTACGATAAAGCCAAGAAGGATTTTATCAAATTTGGTTAGTTGTATTTTCACCCAACCACCTCCCAAAAATATAGAGCGAAAGCTTGAGATTCAATATCCCTAGCGCGGTTCCAGCAAAAAAGAGCTTTCCATAGAAAATCGCTGTTCCCATACCAACTGCATACAAGAAATATCTTAACAGGAAACCGAATTTAAATAAAGACCCTTTTTCAGCAAATGATTTTACATCTTTTACCATCAACCACCAGCCTAAAATGGAAAAAGCGCTTCCATAAAGAATTCCCAGCACTGCGGTTTTTATAAAGGGAAAAAGTACGATTATTTCAACTAGTGCTAGAATTGCCAGAGCTGTGGTTTCCTTTATCGCCATTTTTATCAGTTTTTTCATATTTTTCAGCTTCTTTCAGTAAATACCTGATGCCTTGATACAATCCGGAAAAGATCCCAAGCATGAGAAAAAGTATTAGCCAAAATTTCCCCATGCCAGCGTACTTCATCAATAGATAGCCAATGAGACCGCCAACAAAAACATTTGACACCACCACTATGCCAAACTGAAAAACGATGTTCAGCATACCCAACTCTTTAAAATTTAATGGGTTTTTTTTCATATCTATCACTTCATGCCCAATAGTCCGCGATGCTTATATCAATTTTCAGAGGTACTTTTAAATCAAGCCCCTCAGTCATACCTTTTCGGAGGATATCACAGATCTTATCAACCTCTGTTTCCGGGACTTCAAAAACAAGTTCATCATGTACCTGTAAGATTGCGAATCCTTTAAGCCCCGCTTCTTTAACAAGCTCGTCCACTTTGATCATCGCTATTTTCATTATGTCAGCCGCTGTCCCCTGAATTGGCGTGTTGACTGCTATCCTTTCGCCTTCCTGTATCCGTGTTTTGTTTCTTGTACGAAAATGTGGAATCTCTCGTCTTCGGCCAAAAAGAGTGGTCACATATCCTTTTTCCCTGGCTTTTTCAATGGTTTCATGGATGTACTTTCTCACTCCAGGGTAAGCGCTAAAGTAATTGGAAATCATATTTTCAGCGATTTTTGAGGAAATTTTCAACCTCTTAGCAAGCCCAAAAGGCGAGATACCATATATGATTGCGAAATTCACCATCTTTCCGACTTTTCTCATTTCATCAGTAACCGAATCCTGAGAAATTCCATAAAGCCGCGAAGCTGTCAAAGAATGGATATCTTCCTCATGTTTGAAAGCTTCGATAAGCTGCTCATCACCGCTACAATGAGCGAGCACACGGAGTTCTATCTGCGAGTAATCAGCACTGACAATTTTCCAGCCCTTTTTCTGGGGAACGATGCAGCGCCTGATTTCTTTCCCGGCGTCGTCTTTTATTGGAAGATTCTGGACGTTCGGATTGCTGCTGGACAGCCGACCTGTTCCAGTACCCGTCTGATGGAAACTGGCATGGATTCTGCCAGTAACCGGATTGACGAGTCTTGGCAATGTGTCAAGATAGGTTGATTTGAGTTTCTGGTACTTCCTGTACTCGAGCAATTTTTCAGCAACGGGATGTTCATTTGCAAGTGATTCCAATACATCAGCGCTTGTAGAAAAGGCACCTTGTTTGGTTTTTTTAGGCGGAGTTAACTTCAACCTCTCAAAAAGAACCCTTGAAACCTGAGAAGGAGAATTGGGATTGAATCTCTCCCCGGTAAGCTCGAAAAGCTCCTTCAATAGGCTATCCAGCTTTTCCTGGTAATCTCTCGAAAGCTCCTTCAGCTTATCGGTGTCCACAAAAACGCCGTTGAGCTCCAGATCAGCCAAAACAGGAATCAGTTTCATTTCTATTTCCTGCATTACCCTGTCAAGGCCGGTTTCATATAGCTTATTTGAGAGAACTTTATATAATCTCAAAGCCACATCTGCGTCTTCTATTGAATAATGAGCCGCTTCCATGGGAGATATCTTCGAAAAATCGTCGCCTATCCTATTCTTTTCCATAAGCTCTTCAAAGGTTTGCGTTCTATATCCCAGATATTTCAGGGCAAGGTCATCGAGATTGAAACGCCTGGAATCTGGGTTGAGCAAATAAGCTCCTATCATGGTGTCAAAGTAAGGAACAATCGGATGGATACCGTGTTTGATCATGATCTCGTAATCGTACTTAAGGTTTTGTCCAACGATTTTTAAGCCAGGTCGAGATAGCAGGTCGCTCAATACTCGTATCACTTCTTTCGAAGCTGGCTGCCACTGCGCGGTATCATGCCCCACAGGAAGGTAATAACCTTTACCTTCTTCAAAGGAAAAGGATATCCCGACAATTTCAGCTTGGTGCGGATCCAATGATGTTGTTTCAAAATCAATTGATACCAGTGAATTCTTCTTTAGTTTTTTCAAGAACTGCTGAAATTCATCATCAGAAGAAATCAAATTGTATTCCAGTTCTCCGCCCTTCCTCTCCTCAGATGCATCAGAATATAATTCAAATTCCTTTATCAAAGAAGAGAATTCCATAGCCATAAAGACTTTTCGCAATTTATTTTTATCCAAACCCGTGTATTTGAGTGCATCTAATGACAGTTTTAAGTCAGCATTTGTTACAAGCTGTACGAGATTCCTTGAAAGCTCCATGAGCTGTTTGCCATCCACTAGTTTTCGCCTTAGAGCTGGAGATAACTGTCTAATGCTCGAATAGATATTATCTATTGATTCGTACTTTTTCAGAAGATCTTTGGCCGTTTTTTCTCCTATGCCTTTCACACCAGGTATGTTGTCCGAGGTATCTCCAACAAGCGAAAGATAGTCGTGTAGTTTGGATGGCGGAAATCCAAAAACTTCCAAAACTTTCTGCTCATCATATTCCTGGAGATCAGTGAGACCAGAAACAAAGCGCAACACTCTTACGTTTCCACCAACAAGTTGAAGGATATCCTTGTCTCCAGAAACGATAATAACTTCATCTACCCGGCTTTTGAATTTCGTGGCTGCTGTCGCGATTATGTCATCTGCTTCGAGTCCAGGAATAGAAAGAAACTTCATTCCAAAACCCTCAACAATATCCGGTATCCATGAAAGTTGTGAAACAAGGGCATCAGGCATTGCTTTCCGGGTAGCCTTGTAATCTTCATACATTTTATGCCGATGGGTTTCCTCTTTTCTATCGAAAGCGAAGAGAGCATAATCACCGGTTTCCATCTTCTCCTTTATGAACTTAGAAAGCATCCTGGCTGTGCCAAAAAGGGCGTTTGTAGGTTCCCCTTTTGAATTCGTAAGGGATACGTCAATGGCGAAATAAGCTCTATATACAATAGCCGTACCATCGAACAAAAACAATCTGTTGGCCATACTCAGTCCACTCCTTCTAATTCATCCAGGAGGGCCACAGCACGCCTAAAATGGGGAATAACAATGGAGCCACCGACTATTAAAGCAACATTAAAAGCCTCCATAAATTCTGCTCTTGATATCCCAAGT
>NZ_CEYIHJ010000138.1:0-5310 GCF_982836095.1 Kosmotoga sp. | reverse complement strand
TTTTAGCAACACGGGTCTTGGGTCTGGTCTTTACCAAACCCCAACAACCAGACCCTAGACCCGATTCTTAACACCCTAGACCCTTATAAATGCGATTCTTGAATATCAACTCTTATTCGTCTTTTAGTTTACTCAACCGGAATTCCTTTGGTTTCTTTTCCAACTATAAGGGCAAAAGTTGCTGATATAATCGTTAAGATTGCCATGGGAATCATGACTAAGGTTATTGAATTTGTTTTATCCATGACAAAAGCTGTATAGTATGGAGCCAATATACCAGCTATTCTTGCCATGACTCCAGCAGCACCATTTCCCAATGCCCGCATTTTAGTGGGATATAATTCTGGAGTATAGGCATACACCATGCCCCACGCACCCAAACAGAAAACAGAAATTATCACACTGGAAAACAGTAATGCTATCTGTGAAGCTACGCTTGCCATAAGAAGCGCTGATAAAGCGGTCCCTATAAAAAAGAAAGCTATGCTTTTTTTCCTGCCAATTTTCTCTATGAGGTAAGCTGCGAGCAGATATCCCGGTAATTGCATGACAAGCATAAAAAACGTATACCAAAGCGAACTTTGTGGTGTTATTCCTTTTGAGCTGAATATTTTAGGTGCCCAGACAAAAAGTCCATAATAAACAAAACTCACGCTAAACCATAGTGTCCATATCATAATGGTTTGCGATAAATATTCTCTGTTAAACAAACTCAAGAATGGTACTTTTACATGCTTGGTGATTTCTATTTCTTCAGATACTTTGTTTCCAAGAACCTTTTCTAATCCTTCTTTGCCTTTTTTCAAATAGGCTATTTTTGGACTTTCAGGAAGTAGCAGAACAATAATCAGCAATGAAATAGATATTATTGATAACCCATAGTAAGACCAGCGCCAACCAAGCGTGTTTAGCGTTAGAACGGTGAAAAGCCCCATAAGAATGCTACCAATAGCCCAGCTCGATTCGAGAAGGGTGAGAAATCTCCCGCGAATACGAATGGCAGTAAATTCAGTGAGGTATGCATTGACAACAGGGAGCAAACCACCATAGCCAATACCGGAAATAAGTCGGAAAGTAATAAATGTCTCATGTGTTTTAGCATTACCAGTTAGAAGTGTAAAAATAGCCCCGATAACCAGATAAGAGATATTTGCCCACTTTCTACCAAAGAGATCACTAAAAAGGCCCGAACTAAAAGCGCCTATCAGCATGCCTATAAAAACTGAACTTGCAATAGTTCCTTTCACAGCTATTGCATCGGGCAGTTCTTTGAGAATATCTGGGAGCGTCAAAGATAGAACCATTACCCCGGCAGCGACAAACATCCATTCGAGAGAAGTGAAAAAAAGCATAAAAACTTGTTTTTTGGTAGGTACATATTTCTCCACAACCCTATCAATATTCACCATAGCACCTCCAATGTAAATAGCTGTATATTTACTGTATTTACAGTATATGGCAATTGAAAAGCCCCGCATTCGCAGGGCTAGAGTCAGGGGATGGACTGGTGGCGAGGGACGGAATCGAACCGTCGACACATGGATTTTCAGTCCACTGCTCTACCATCTGAGCTACCTCGCCATCCCATCTGGTGGAAGCGACAGGGTTCGAACCTGTGGCCTCTTGCTTGTAAGGCAAGCGCTCTCCCACTGAGCTACGCTTCCACCCATGGCGCCCCCAAGGGGATTTGAACCCCTGCCGCCGGCGTGAAAGGCCAGTGTCCTAGACCGCTAGACGATGGGGGCCAGAACATCGTTAATTATCATACACTATAAATCCCTAATGGTCAAGAGGGAACCAGCGTGTTCACTATTTTGAAACTTTATCGGTAAAAAGCATTGTGAGCGAATATCGTCATCTTGGGCTCGTTGATTCTTGGCCTCGGCTTTTAAAGCACTTTTTACACCCTGGATGTGTTCGACAGAAAACGGTGTTTGGAGTCTAGCAATTAGAGTTTGGATGTTCTTCCACCTAGTTCTCGAATTCTCAGCTCTTTACTTTAGAAGCACTTTCTATACCCTAGACTCAGGCTTTACAGGCAGAGATTAAGCTGTTTTCCGTTTAAACGTGATAGAAATAAGTACGATTACCCCAGTAGCTGCGAACCCCATAAAACCCATGATTCTAAAACCAGCCAATGTATTAAAAAATTCTATAAGGTACCCACCAACTATTGAACCAAGAATGTATGTCAATCCAGAACTTACTAGCCAAAAGAGGCTTTGAGCATTGACTAGATATTTTTCTGGTAATTTAAAGTGGATATAATTGAAAAGAGCATAATACATTAATATGTAAGTTAAACCATGAAGGCTTTCTATCAGAAATAGTGCCATCATTTCTGTAACATAGGTGATCAATAATACCCTTAAAGCACTTGCGAATATACCCGTTATGAGAACATTGAAATTTCCCATCTTTTTTATAATTCGTTCTGCGAAAAACAAGAAAGGAACTTCCGTGAACGCCATAAATGCATAAATCAATCCCACAAATGATTTATCGTAACCTAGTTGTCGCGAGAGAACCGGGAAAAAAGTGTTATGGAAACTCCCGAGAGTAATCCCAAAAGTCATACCGATGATCATTATAACAAAAGTAAATAAGTTTCCGTTGCGGACAGAACTTACATTGAGCTTTTTGTTTTCTGTGCCTTTTCCAGTCAGTGTTACATTTATTACAAAGGGGGCAAGAAAAAGGCTAATCGATGTTACTATGAAATACCAGATAAACCCCCATTTCACAAGCCCGCTTAAAAGTAATGCAGTTATCGCAAACCCAACGGTACCAAATAACCTGATTCTTCCAAAAGCACCACCGTGTTTCTTAACTGAAACCATCATCAGCGAATCGCCAAGGGGGACAACGGCTGAAAAGAAAAATGAGAACGCCGCAACAGCAATAAGTCCAAAAATGAAATTTTTTGATAGATATACCAACCAGAACAAAAAACCAGATGAGATGGAAACAATTGTGAAAGCATTCTTATCTGTAATTTTTGAACCTATTCTGAACCACAATGGGTTGGATACCAAAGCAAAAACAGGAATCATAGCCATTAGATAGCCAATTTCTATTGGGCTAAAACCAGCGATATCAAAAAATTGCCCTAACATATTTCTTGCAGCAAGGCTGGAATATGTAAGTGCTTCAAAGAAAAAATTCCAAATAGGCAAATCAAACTCCTTTTTGTAAAAAAGATCTATCCGCAAATGTCTTCATGCTTTTTGTGAAAATTTACTGCTAAAATGCCCCACCTCCACCTCCACCAGAGCCTCCACCAACACCTCCTGCTCCACCACTGCTTGAACTCGATGAGGAAGCTACCGCTGTTGACGCAACTGACCCAAAATCTCTTGATATGTACAGCCCATAAGGATAATACATATACATATGCCCTCCTTCTCTTTTCCACAACTCTTCGGGAATGATTTTACTCATATGTTTTCTGACTTCCTCAGCAATGCCAAGAGCCGTCGCATAAACTAAATATTCTTCCCAAAGAATCACAGAAGAAGGAGGGTATTCAGAAAGCAAAGAATAATCTTTCAAGTAGTTTTCGAAGTTTTTCCATTTCAGATAGTATTCTCTCCCTGTTTTTGTCCACCTTCCGAAAACGTCAACAGGAAGAAAGAGAACAATAGCGCCTGTTATACAAAATATTCCATATATGTATTTTGTAAATGTAGATAGAAATCCGATCTCGTAAGAATTTGAAATGGTGAACAATGCGATGAAAGAGATGAAAATCAGGAAAATTGAATATAATTTTGAAAGCCCGGCACCAGCACTCAATAAATATTTTCTCTCTTTTACTTTGCCTTTGATTAAGCTCTTCCAGGCGTTTAACTCTTGCGTGAACTGCTTGGCCTCTTTTTGGCTTCTCCGAAATCTCCTTTTTAGTTCGTCAAAATCGAATATTTTCTGGTCTCCAATGTTGGCAGCATATTTTGCAAAGAAAGAAAGCAGCTGCCTTTCAGTATCGGCCAAATCATTTCCTGTGGTTCTCTTGATGATTATTCCTTCCACTTTTTCTTTCTTTGGGTTTACATTGAAATCCACGTATCCTCTTCTGTAAAGGTTCAGTATGCAAGCTCCGAGTCCATCGTTGTCAACACCCATACAAAGTTTTTTCACAACGGCATTGACAAGCTCTGGTTCATCTTTTGAAGGCAATTCCCGTTCGTAATAAGCATTATAATTAATGTTGTGCTCCCTTCCCATGAAATAAAAGAGAAGAAAGAAAACGACTATTGTGAGTACAGCAAGAATAATTGGGAGTTGATATTTCCAGAAATCCACTTTTTGCTCGAATGATTCTTCAATGTTCTTTATATCTTCTAAATCGAAATTTCCCGATTTGGCATTTTCAAAAAAGCCTTCCGGGAACAAAAAGCGAACTTCTCCAAAGGTATGAGAAGGCATGTTTTTCATTTCAAAGATGTATTGATTGCCTTCATTTGTTGGTTTCACAGGTGGGTGGGAGTAAATTTGTATTGGCTTTAACTGATCTGGAAAAATAAAAACAGCTGTTAAATCTTTAACTGGTTGTCCCCATCCTTCTCCCCAGTATTTTCTGAAAATCTGCGATATGTCATTCCCCTTTTGCACAATTCCTTCAACTTTGTAAGTAATGTGAAGTGTAACCAGATCCCCTCCTTTTGAAGGGTTACGGGGAGAACCATTGTAAGGAACAAGCCAGACCTTTAAATCTATTGAATTCTTCGTGCTGTAATTTTCTATTTTAGTGTAATCCATTCCTTCTGTCCAAACCTTCAAGTCGCTATACTCTACCCAATCAGAAGGAACTTTGCGAATTAACCCTCTGTAAGGTTTTACAAGACGATATTCTATTTTCTCGTGTACCTGCATAGTTCCGTCTTCCAATACCCTGTGTTCTATCTCCGCTTTTTCCAGGCGGTAAATTGAGTTAAAATCAGTCCCACCAACGATGATACTAACTATAAACCATACAGCTAATGCAATTGCACCAATGATAATGCTCCGTATAATCGTTTTTCTCATTGCCCCACCTCCATCATTATTTTACACTGCATGGGCTTCATTCAGTCGGTTTAGGTTGTGCTAAGAATATCGTAAATAGGACAGTTTCTCATTATGATTGGAAACCAAAGAAAAAATGGTTATAATTGATTTACTATAATTGAGGGGGTGTATATTTATGAAAAAGTTTTTATTTGTCTTTCTTGTCTTAGCAATTGCATCAATGCTTTTTGCTGCTCAGTTTCAGCTAACCATTCTTCACACAAGTGATTTGCACGGAAATATTTTTCCAATTAACTATGCCAC
>NZ_CEYIHJ010000137.1:0-5310 GCF_982836095.1 Kosmotoga sp. | reverse complement strand
AGGCAGGAAATAGTGAAGACAGCAAAAATGAAAAAAGGGAGGGGGAATGAGTTATGGGCTTATATCTCCTATCCTTTATCCTTTTTCTTGTCGGATTATATGGAGTGCTCACGAAAGCCAATATTGTGAAAATAATACTTGGTTCTGGAATCATGGGCTATGCGGTAAACCTGTTTCTCATATTGATTGCATACAGGTCGGGAGGGACCTTTCCCATACTCCTGCCAGGAAAAGATCCAGGCTTAATGGTTGATCCACTCCCACAAGCCCTGGTTTTGACATCAATCGTCATCGAACTGGGTACAACTGCTTTGCTTGTTGCCCTGGCAGTGAATATCCACAAACACTACGGCACACTCAATGTGCGCAAAGTAAGGAGGCTTAAGGGGTGATTGCTTCCTATTTCGTAATAATTCCATTGTTATCGGGTTTTGTGCTCGCTATGAGTGGCAAAAGGAATAAGTTTGCAGAACTGGTTGCGCTGATAACCACATCGTTGCTGCTATTTCTTTCGGTGCTGCTTTTTCCGTTGATTAACGCTTCAGGCACGATTTTCTACCAGCTTTCGGGTTGGAAAGTTCCTTATACGATTTCATTGGTTGTAGACAATTTGTCAGCTTTCGTGCTGTTTTTAGTTTCATTGGTGGCTTTTTTCAGCACGTTGTATTCGATAGGATATATGCGGCGTTTCAGCTCATTGAGCAATTATTATGGGCTTCTGATGCTTTTAATCGCCGGTTTAAATGGTGTCACAATTACGGGAGACCTTTTCAATTTATTTGTTTTCATGGAAGTTTCTCTAATAGCAACATATGCCCTTGTCGCTTTTCAGGGGGAAGCCGAGCATTATGAAGCAGCCTTCAAATATGCCATACTTGGTTCTATTTCGTCCACATTGATCCTTTTCGGGATAGGTTGCGTTTACAGTGCAACTTCTTCTCTTACTCTTATGCAGATTTCAATTAAGAGTGCTGAAACACCCGTTCTTTATCTCGCCTATGGGTTCTTCCTAACGGGTTTTGGGTTGAAAGCATCGATGTTCCCATTTCATTCCTGGCTGCCAGATGCTCACCCTTCAGCACCCTCTCCAGTATCAGCCATGCTATCAGGGGTTCTTATAGAAGTACTTGGAGCATATGCTATGATCAGGGTCTTTTTCATGGTGTTTCAAAAAAGCAGTCTGGTTCTTGAAACATTGCTCGTTTTTGGAGCAATAACAATGGTTGTAGGTGCGATTATGGCCTTTGGACAAAACGATATTAAACGAATGCTGGGCTTTAGTAGCGTCAGTCAAATGGGATATATCATTTTTGCCCTTGGGTTGGGAACTCCCCTTGGAATTCTCGGGGCCATTTACCATATGCTGAATCATGCTGTTCTTAAGGGAACGCTTTTTCTTGATGCAGGGGCAATCGAGATGTCGGAAGGAACAAGGGATCTGGAAAAAATGACTGGTAAGAGTGACCAAACAGTTTATGTTTCCACTCTGATGGCTTCTATGGGAATTTCCGGAGTACCACCCTTTGGAGGATTTTTCAGCAAGCTCGTAATAATCATGGCAGCCATATATTCTGGTAAATATATTTATGCGCTCATTGCACTTGCCGTGAGCGTAATCACCCTAACTTATTACCTGAAGATGCTGAAGAAAGCTTTTCCATCAACCGGGGATGCGAAAATACCTTCATCTATGAAATCAGTTCTGATAATCATGAGTTTGTTAACCCTTATTACAGCGATTCTTTTTATTCCGTCGATCAGGGAAGTTACATTAGACAAAGTAGTGGATTGCGTGACAAATAGAGAGGTTTACAGCCAGCTTTTCATGGCAGGTGGTAACTGATGACCGTTAAAACAAAGAGCAGAATAATCGTATTTATTCTCAGTTTCATAGTGTGGATTCTCATTACTCTTCCTTTTAGCCTTCAGGAGCTTGTATTTGCTCTTATTGCTTCTTTTGCTATCGCTTTAATTGTCGGGGATGTTTTCTTAAAAACGGGAAAAAGTGTTGCCCTGAAGGGTATATTATACTTCTTTGTTTATATAATAGTCCTTTTCTGGGAAATGCTTAAGGCAAACTTTCATGTCGCTATGATTGTCATCCATCCGGAGGCACCCGTTAAACCCGGCTTTGTAAAAGTAAAAACGGAACTGAAAGAAGATTCGTCCATTACCGTGCTAGCAAATTCCATCACGTTGACTCCAGGCACCTTAACTGTCGATGTGTTCAAAGATAAAGGCGAACTCATTATTCACTGGATTCAGGTTGAGACTCCCGAAATAGAAGGCTGTACCAGAGCTATTGCGGGGCGCTTTGAACCCATTTTGAGGAGGTTTATGAGGTGAGCAGGACTCTTAGATGGTTCATAGGGCTTCTTCTTGTTATTGCGTTTATTGTATTCAACTTCGCAATTATCGAAGTGGAATTTCTTGTGAGATTGATAAATATCCTATTGATGTGCACGTTAATGGTCATTTTCAGGGTTATCTTTGGACCTTCGGCAGCCGATAGAGTTGTTGCAGTTGATATTTTTGGCATTATCATTGTAGGGCTTTTGGCTTTGGTTTCTTTGTTTACAGGAGCTTCTTTTTTCCTTGACATAGCCATGGCCTGGGCATTACAAAGCTTCATAGTCTCCCTTGCCCTTGCTAAGTTTCTGGAAGGGAGGCATATGGATGATTAGAGAGATATTTGGCTACGGATTTATTGTATTTGGGATAGTCTTCGATTTTTTTGGCGCTTTGGGGCTCGTAAGGCTACCTGATGTTTACAACAGGCTGCAGGCAGCGACGAAATGTGTTACCTTTGGCTCTGCTGGCATTTTGTTTGGTGTGTTTATATTGGAAGGTTTTGCATCAGGTGGTTTGAAATCCCTCATCTGTATGGTGTTTATTTTATTAACCTCGCCAGTTGCTGCTCATGCCATATCAAGAGCAGCTTACAGGAGTGGTGTTAAACCCTCAAAGGAAACAGTTGTCGATCTTTACGCTGATGAACTGAAGGGAAGTGAAAAAGATGAAAACGCCAAAGCTTAGGGAACTAAAAGAGGCAATCACCAATGTGTTTTCAAAAAGGTTCACGACAACTTATCCTTTTACCACTTACGAAGCTCCTGAGGTGTTTCGCGGAAAGCCGGTTTATAATGATGAAATCTGCATTGGCTGTGGAGCATGTGCTCAAGTATGTCCTGCAAAGGCTATAGAACTCAAAGATGACCTCAAAAAGGGAATTAGAATTTTAACCGTCAGATACACCGATTGTATATATTGTGGTCAGTGCCAGGAAAAATGTATCACAGACGGGGGGATAGTGCTGACTAATGACTATGTCACCGCAAGTCTGGATAGATCTGATGAAATTAACTCCAACAGTGTGGAAAAGAAACTCGTCCGCTGTGAAAAATGCGGTACTGTCATAGCAACTGTTGACCATTTGAAATGGCTCATTAAAAAGCTGGGGCCTTATACATATGGTCACCCTAACCTTATGCTAATTAGACAGTCTGAACTGAGTACCACGCCTGCTAAAATCCGACCTAAAGAGATAGTTAGAAGGGAGGATCATTTTGAGTTACTTTGCCCAAAATGCAGGCACCTCGTCGTCGTCGAAGATGCCTTCAAATGATGTTCCAACTGATATTTTGCACTTTGTCGCATCTCTTATGAACAGAGAGGTTCTCTTTGTGGGTCTTGGAAATCCCATGAGAAGTGACGATTATGTTGGTGTTTTTCTTATAGAGCTTCTTGAGAAACTCAAACTTCCACCGCACTGGAATTTGCTTAAATGCTATAGAAATCCTGAAAACTACCTTGGAAAACTTCTCTCCTTAAAGTCAGGAATTATCGTGTTTATAGATTCTGTCCAGGGAATGAATGAAGAACTCAGGATATTTCGCGAAGAGGAGATAAAAGACTTCAGTTTTTCCACGCATGCCTTTGGCATTTCCACATTCATAAAATATCTGAAATCCCGAAAAGAAGTCAACTTTTTTCTCATAGGCATTAAGCCGGAAAACCTGGAAGTGGGGATTAACCTCACTCCGGAAGTGAAAAGACGTGCAGATTTGATTTTTAAGGGATTTGAAAAAGTATGCAAGAATACATATTGAAAATCAGGGGAATCGTCCAGGGAGTCGGCTTCAGGCCTTTCGTTGCAAAGCTAGCTAAAGAGCTAAACCTCAATGGATACGTTGAAAATCGCGAAACAGGGGTTGAAGTGGGGCTCTTTTGCGGCAGAGAGGAGCTGGAGGTTTTTCTAAACAGGCTACGTACTGAAAAACCGGCACCAGCCAAAATTATAGAAGTGAATATCAGAGAAATTCATACAGAAAACGGAAAAGGAACTGGTTTTGTCATAAAGCCAAGCAAAAAGAGCGGCGAAATAACCGCTTTAATTCCCCCAGATATTGGACTTTGCGAAGATTGCCTTGATGAGATGTTTGATCCTAACAGTCGAAGGTATCTTTATCCGTTTATAAGTTGTAGTCACTGTGGCCCTCGTTTCAGTATAATAGAAAGTATTCCCTATGATAGGCCCTTCACCACCATGAAAAGCTTTCCCATGTGTGTTGAATGTGAATCAGAATATACAAATGTTTCTGAGAGAAGATACCACGCACAGACTAATTGCTGCGATAAATGCGGGCCGCATTACTGGCTTGAAGAAAAAGCGGAAAAGCGATTTTCCAAAGAAGCAATTGTCAGAGCTAAAGAAATTCTTTTAAAAGGAGGCATTCTTGCTGTTAAAGGTATTGGAGGGTTTCATCTCGTATGCGACCCTTTTTGCAAAGAAGCGGTTCAAAGGTTGAGAAAGCTAAAAGAGCGTCCCTTCAAGCCCTTTGCTTTAATGGCAAAAGATTTGGAAACCATAGTAAATTTTGCGGAAGTGTCTCCTGAAGAAACAAAATTGCTTCTTTCGACTGCCCGACCAATAGTGCTTTTGAAGAAAAAAGGAAACTTTTTTGAATCCGTTGCTCCAGGAATAAATATGGTGGGAGTTATGCTTCCTTATGCGGGAATTCACTACCTCCTTCTTCAAGAATTTCCGATATTGATAGCGACGAGCGGGAATCTTTCCGGCGAAATCCTTTGTGCAAGCAATGACGAAGCAAGAAAAAAACTCAGTGGCATATCTGATGCCCTTTTGCTTCATGATAGGGAAATCCTGAATCGCTGTGATGACTCTGTCTTGAAAGTTGTTAATAAGAAAAAGCTTTTTGTGAGAAGATCCCGGGGTTTTGTACCCGAAATAGTTGCGATTCCATTTCACGCTTCTTCGAAGATTTTCTGCGCTGGAGGTGATTTGAAGGC
>NZ_CEYIHJ010000136.1:0-5382 GCF_982836095.1 Kosmotoga sp. | reverse complement strand
ATGGTCATTGTCAATAGTTGATGCTTTGGTGGTTTTATACTATAGATTCATGAATGTTAAACCAAATGAACCACACTGGGAAGGAAGAGACCATTTTGTGCTCTCAAAAGGGCATGGAGGGCCAGCGCTTTACGCTGTTCTTGCAGATAAGGGTTTTTTCCCGCTGGATTGGATTTATACGTTGAATCAGCCTGAAACCATGCTCCCATCTCATTGTGACAGACTAAGAACCCCCGGAGTAGATATGACAGCAGGCTCTCTTGGGCAGGGATTTTCAGCCGCCGTCGGTTTCGCTATAGCGAAGAAAATCACATAATATCCTTCGAAAGTTTTCCTAATAATCGGCGATGGTGAAAGTCAGGAAGGACAGATATGGGAAGCTGCTATGCTTGCTTCGAGTAAAAGGCTGGATAACTTAGTAGCCATGCTCGATTACAATAAAATGCAGATTGACGGCACGATAGATGAAATAAATTCTCTGGAGCCCCTGGAAGATAAATGGAGGGCATTTGGTTGGAACGTCTGTTCAGTAAATGGCCATGATATTGAAGAAATCAATGCAGCATTATCAAAAGCGGTAAAAGGTAAGGAGAAACCGTCTATGATTATCTTGAACACGATAAAAGGAAAAGGAGCCTTCTTTGCCGAAGGGAAGCTTTCATGTCATAACATGAAAGTTTCAGAAGAAGAGTGGAAAAAAGCGGTAGAAGAATTAGAAAAAGGGCAGGTGTAGTATCATGGAGATTCGGGGTCAGGAACTCAGAAAAGTATATACAAAAAAACTCATTGAAATCGCAGAAAATGATGATCGGATAGTAGTTCTAGAAGCGGATCTTGGGAAAGCCTCTGGAACTATACCCTTCAAGGAAAGATTTCCAGACCGATTCATAGATGTTGGTGTTGCTGAAGCAAATCTTATGGGGATTGCCTCTGGATTAGCAGTTATGGGTATGATACCATTTGCTCACTCTTTCACCCCTTTTGCTACACGAAGGGCATTTGATCAGATTACAATTTCAATTGCCTATTCCAAATTAAATGTAAAAATAGGTGGTACAGATCCTGGAGTAGCTGCCGAACTGAATGGTGGAACTCACATGAGTTTTGAAGATGCTGGTATCATGAGAAACCTACCTGGAATGATTGTGGTTGAACCTGCCGATTCCGTTCAGCTCCTGTCTCTTCTGCCTCAGATAATTAGCGTTGATTCACCAGTGTATATGAGATTGGATAGAAAGAACAGTAGATTACTTTTCCCTGAGAAAACAGAATTTACACTGGGGAAGATTCATAAAATTAGAGATGGAAATGATGTAACTATAATTTGCAGCGGAATAATGATAGAAAATTCCATAAAAGCTGCAACCCTACTGGAAAATGAGGGCATATACGCCAGAGTTCTCAACATGCACACATTGAAACCTATCGATAGAGAAACCGTAGTAAAAGCAGCTATGGAAACAGGTGCTATTGTCACTGCGGAAAACCACAGTATTATTAACGGTTGGGGAAGCGCTGTTGCAGAGGTTCTTGCAGAAGAGTATCCAGTTCCTATGAGAAGAATAGGCATAAGAGACCATTTTGGTGAAGTCGGCAAAAGGGAATTTTTGTTGAAAAAATACAAAATGACCGCCGAAGATATCGTTAAGGCGGCAAAGGAGGTCATTTTGATGAAGAATAATGGTGACTTCTGGAAAAGAAGGGTAAAAAATGCTTAGAGTTTTAAATGATGACAATAAACTTCAGGTATTACTCGGAAAGTTACTCATACTGGATCATTCAGTGAAGAATCCAAGCGTTTTTGTTGGCCGCGGCAATGAAACATACAGCATGTACCATGGAAATTTTGAAATTGGCGATGAATTGGAAGAGAGAATAGCCTTACGTCGCTGGCAGGTAAAGGAGCTTCTTCCTGAAAAGGCAAAACTTATTTTTGGAAATGAAGACGCAGCTGTTGAATTTGCTTTAGAGGCTGAAGATGACAAAGTAAAAATCGCTATTAGAAGCTGTCGGGGTTCATGGAACAGGTTTTGGATAAGACTCCATGCTGCCTCTAATGAGCGCATCTACGGTTGTGGTGAACAATTCTCCGAGTTAGACCTAAGAGGGAAGAAAGTACCTCTATGGGTTTCAGAACAGGGAGTTGGGCGGAACAAAAAAGAATTGGCAACTTTCGTCGCAGATAAGTTTGAAAAGGCTGGGGGGAATTGGTACACCACATATTTCCCTCAACCAACATTCATTTCGACCAGGAGATACTTTTGTCATGTCAATGATAGTCATTACATGAAATTTGATTTCAGCCATAGTAGTTATCACGAACTAGAATGCTGGAATATTCCCGAGTCTATCTTCATTGAAACCGGAAGTAGCTTAATGGAAGTCGTTACCAAACAGTCCGAATATTTGGGAAGGCAGCCTGGTCTTCCGAAATGGATAGTCGATGGTGTTGTGCTCGGCCTCCAGGGTGGAACAGATATTATTATGCCAAAAATCGAAAGGGCATTGGAAAAAGGCCTGAAGATAGGAGCAATCTGGATTCAGGATTGGGAAGGAAAAAGGATTACAACCTTTGGCAAGCAGCTTATGTGGGATTGGAAATATGACAGCGAACTTTATCCTGATCTTCCAAAACTCGTTTCTGACCTAAGGGAACGCGGAATAAGAGTAATGGGTTATATAAATCCTTTCTTAGCTCTTGAAGGAGATCTGTACAAAGAGGCTTCTGAAAAGGGTTATCTTATCAGAAAGAAAGATGGCAGTGAGTATCATGTTGTTGTGACCACATTTCCTGCTGCTATAGTTGACATCACAAATCCAGATGCTTATAACTGGCTAAAAGAAGTGATAAAAACCAACATGATTGGCATAGGCCTTTCCGGATGGATGGCAGATTATGGTGAATACTTACCAACCGATGCCCTGCTTCATTCAGGTGAAGATGCCAAAGCTTATCACAACAAGTTTCCAGTATTCTGGGCTAAGCTCAATCGTGAAGCCATCGAAGAAATGGGAAAACTTGGAGAAATTGTATTCTTTACAAGAGCTGGATACACAGGAACATCAGCCTACTCAACTCTTATGTGGGCTGGAGATCAGATGGTTGACTGGAGCCTTGATGATGGTCTTCCCTCAATAATACCCGCTGCTCTTTCTTTAGGATATAGCGGTTTTGGCCTTACTCACTCAGATATTGGCGGTTATACAACAATCAAAAATGATGTCATTAGTGTTATCAGAAGTAAAGAACTTTTTATCAGGTGGAGCTCTCTTGCTGCTTTTACACCTGTTATGCGAAACCACGAAGGGAATTTGCCAGAGGAAAACTGGCAATTTGACTCCGACGAAGAAACATTACTACATTTTGCAAAAATGAGCAGAATTCACTCCAAACTCACTCCATATTTAATGAGGCTCATTAGGGAAAATAGTGAAAAAGGCATTCCTGTGATGAGACACCCACTGATTCACTTTGAAGATGACCCAAATTTCTTCGATATGAAATACCAGTACATGCTCGGGGAAGACTTGATGATTGCCCCTGTAATTACTAAAGGGGAACGAGTGCATGAAGTATATCTTCCTGAGGGAGAATGGGTTAATCTTTGGACAGGGGAGGAATATAAAAAGGGAATTTATGCCGTTGATAGTCCTCTTGAAAAAATACCAGTATTCTTCAGAAAAAATTCCACATACTCTGAACTATTCAGAGAAATAGCACGTTTATAGGAGGGATCGCGCAATGGAAAACAAGAAAATTGTAATAGGCTCTGACAAATCCGGGTTTACATTGAAAGAAGCTTTGAAAGAATATCTCGTTGAACACGGCTTTGAAGTTGAAGATGTAGGAATGCAAACAATTGAAGACTTCCAACCCTATTATGAAGTTGCTCCCAAAGTTGCTAAAAAAGTGCAATCCGGGGAATTTTCCCGTGGTCTTCTTTGCTGCGGCACAGGAATGGGTATGGCAATAGTCGCTAACAAATTCAAAGGTGTCTATGCAGCCGTTGTAGAGGGAAGTTATGGTGCCAAAATGGCTAAAGTTATTAATAATGCGAATGTTCTTACCATGGGAGGATGGAAGCTTGCTCCGCAGGAAGCTATCGACATGCTTGAAAGATGGTTAAATGCCAGTTTCGCTGAAGGATTTCCTGAAGATAGGCAGGAGTTCTTAAAAAATGCTCTTGAAAAAGTAAAGGAAATAGAGATGGAAAATTTTAAATAACCAAGGTGAGAGACCTATATAATCCCAAACTATGTACATTAAAAAATGAAAAGAGCATGAAAACTCACTAAACTAGTTTTGAAGCTATACGCAACAAACGGCGGTTTCCCATGTACGGAACTTTTAAAATCTATGTATGAATGCTTATTCCAGAATTGAACGCAAGACACCATTGCTCGATTACACTAAAGGCCTTGCATGTCTCGTTTAACGAACATTAATCTAATAACGCATAGTTTGGGAATTTTGTTAAACCTAAGGAGGGGTTTTGCATGAATAGCAAGTTGTTATTCGCGATCTTATGTATGCTTATTACGGTTGTATTTGCATTTGGACAGAACTCTGCCAACGTCCAAAATGAAATCTCATACGACGTTTTTGATTACGCTCAACATCCAATGGGTACCATTTGGGGAGATCCTCTTCCTGATGCTCCTGCCCTTGCAGCACGGGGTGAATACATGGTTGGTGTACAAACGCTTCATCTGTCTAATCCCAACCAGACAGATGTTATCAATACTATAACCAGCAAATCCACTGTTATCTATGATCGACCTCTTACAGTTGAGGTATGGTACCCGGCGACACTTAAAGCGGGGCAAGTTCAGGTAACAGTTTACTGTGATTTTCTTGGTCGCTACGACAAGCCCGGCACTCTTGTACCATACACTTTCTTAGGTAGGGCAACGCGTGATGCGGTTCCAGACACAGCTGATGGACCTTATCCACTCATCATAATTTCTCATGGATACCCGGGTTCACGTCATTTACTCTTCTATCTTGGGGAAAATCTTGCCTCCAAAGGATATGTCGTAGTTTCCATCGATCATACAGATTCAACTTACAAAGATGTAGGACATTTTGCAAGTACACTTGTCAATCGTTCTTTAGATCAGAAATTTGTTATACGTGAGATACTCAAAATGCCAATTTGGAAAGATCTCTGTAACCCAAATGAAGTGGGCATTATTGGTTACTCAATGGGTGGTTACGGTGCGCTTAGAACACTCGGTGCCGGACTTGAAGATAGCAATACTATCAAAGGTTTTCTTGGTGAATTTGCTTCGATGCTTATTGCCAAACCTTCCGATGAAGGTGACCCGTTTGTAAAAGCTGCAGTACTTTTTGCCCCATGGGGTGGTTCATTCGGAACTGGT
>NZ_CEYIHJ010000135.1:0-5435 GCF_982836095.1 Kosmotoga sp. | reverse complement strand
AATACTTCTTCATCCACTTACACCCCCTAATTTAGGATTTTCACGTTATATACGGATTTTTTGATAATAATATGTGCTCTTGTTCATTCCAAGGCACTCAAGGGCTTCACTAACAGAGAACCCTTCTTCAGCTAACTTCGCTACGATTCTTCTCAGTTCGCCAGTTGAATATTTTTCCTTGAGCAGCTCGACCACTATGTGAAGCTTTTCATTAGTGGTGTTTAGCCTTTCTAACTGCTTTGTAATATTATTTTCTGATTTTCTACAATCTTTTAGGTTTTCTATTCCACCATTTATAAACTTTTTCTTCCAGCGGTAGTATTGGGTCTTCGAAATCTGATATTTGTTACAAAGCTGAGTTAGTTTGATTTTCTCGCTTAGTCCCTCCATGACAATGGAAGCCTTTTTCCCAGCAGAAAATTTTTTCCCCATTATCCCTCCTCCTTAAATTAGTAACATAATATTGGTTTAAACTATCAAAATAACACATATGACAAACTCAGTATACAATTTGAACAGTACATTTGTCAAGTATTATGTATATGTTTCTAAATTATGTAAAGAGACCTTTTGATAAATTCCATAAAGATTTATTTGTGCTATATGCAGATAAAGTTAAAACACAGTATCACATATTACAGCAACACAATTGGGAGTTCAAACTACAGTAATGTTAATGTTTAACACATTAACATTCCTTAGAAATGCTTTTTCAACCTGCGTTTTGCAGAATACAAATATCCCATATATGTTTCAAATAGAATCTTGTTCTCTGTGCAAGAAAAATTTTAAAGAGGCATTAAACGAAGCATTTAAAAAGAATCATGAATTCGAAAGGCAAATCAACAATCAGGCAAACAAAAAAGCCCTTATTGGGCTTTTTTGCATTATGTATTTTGTTAATGGATAGGTTTATTAAAGCATTTATGGGCCTTATTCAATCAATAACACTATGATTTTCCACTGCTCCATAAAGCGGGCCTGCAGTGACAGTTCCTATTTTTACGCTCAATTTTTGTCCAATGAGTTCTTTAGGTCCTTCAAAGATCACGATCTTGTTGTTGATGGTTCGGCCATAGAGCTTTCCGTCTTTGAGGGTGCCTTCGACTATGATCAGTAATTCTTTAGCTTTATAGGCTTCGTTTATTTCCCGATTTATCCTCTTTTGGAGCTCGAGTAGTTCGTTCAGCCTTTTAACCTTGATTTCATGGGACACATCATCTTTGAAGTATTTGGCTGAAACCGTTCCTTCACGTGGGGAATACATAGCGAGGTTTACCCTTTCGTATCGGATACTTTCTAAGAGCTCTTTGGTCTCTAAATAATCCTCTTCTGTTTCTCCGGGAAAGCCCACAATTATATCGGTGCTAATGGAAGCATCTGGTATTTTGGTTTTTATCTTTTCAATGAGTTTTAAGTATTCTCCCTTTGTATATCCCCTGTTCATGGCTTTTAATATTTTATCACTCCCTGATTGGATAGGTAGATGAATAGATCTCGATACCCTGTCCGATGAAGCTATAACTTCTATCAGCTCGTCACTAAAATCTTTCGGGTAAGAGGTAAGGTACCATATTCTATCCATTTCAGGAATTTCAAGGGTTTTTCTTATAAGGGCTGCCAAATTGCTTCCATCGTTTCTGTCTTTTCCATAGGAATCGACATTCTGACCAAGATAGGTTATTTCACGGTAGCCTTTGTTCGCAAGTGTGCGCACTTCTTGCAAGATGTCGTCCATGGGACGACTTTTTTCTCTGCCCCGGGTATATGGAACGATACAGTATGAACAGAATTTGTTGCAGCCATAGATTATGGTTACCCAAGCATGATGGTTGTTTGTATGGTATCTTGGCGTTGACCAATTGATTTCATCGAGGTAGTCAGACATCTCCAGAAATTTCTCGCCTTTTGCTGCCCTTTCCAGAAATTCTGGAATCTTAGCAATGCTTCTGGTCCCAATAACGAAGTTAACTTCGTCCCTATTAAGGAGTTTTTCTTTTTCTTTTTCAGCAACGCAGCCCGCAACACCAACGATCAGGGTTTTGTTCTTTTTTTTGAGGGCTTTAAGCCTGCCGAGTTTTCCGTAAAGCTTTTTTTCGGCTTTTTCCCTGACGGCACAGGTATTGACAATAACAACATCGGCTTCCTCTTCTTTTTCAACAATTTCATGCCCTGCTTCTATAAGGAGCCCAGCCATTGTTTCAGTGTCGTTGACGTTCATCTGGCAGCCGTAAGTCTTGAAAGCTATTTTCAAATTTATCACCTTTCTTCAAAAAAGCGACGGCTCAAGCCGTCGCTTAGCTTTTATTTGAAAACAATTAAAGTTCTTCTTCAGGATCTTTTTTCACTTCGGCGGGAACTTCTTCTTCGACAACAGGTGTTTCTTCAACGGGCTTGGGTTCTTCAGAGCTTCCTTCTTCAGTCGCACTTACAGGTATCGTTTCTTCTTCATCAGCAACATTCATGCCTTCCCTGCCTTCGAGTATAGCGTTGGCTATGGTCTGGGTGATGAGTTTTATGGCCCTTATGGCATCATCATTTCCGGGAACCAAATAATCGAGGACATCTGGATTGGCATTGGTATCGGCTATACCGATAACGGTAATTCCCAGCTTGTTGGCTTCTTTGACAGCGATTTCTTCTTTTTTGGGGTCAACCACATAGATGACATCCGGGATGCGGGTCATGTCTTTAACGCCATTGAGGTTCTTTCTGAGCTTGTCAAGCTTCTTTCTGATAACACTCTGCTCTTTTTTGGGCAATTTATCGAGTTCACCTGTAAGTTCCATTTCTTCGTACTGTTTCAGCACTTCAATTCGCTTTTTTATCGTCACAAAGTTTGTAAGTAAACCACCAAGCCAGCGATTGTTCACATAGTATACTCCACAACGTTTTGCCTCATCTGCCACGATTTGCTGGGCTTGCCGCTTTGTGCCTACAAAGAGGAATTCCGCTCCCTCCGAAGCTCTCATTCTCACGTAGTCGTATACCTCTTCAATCATCTTCAACGTTTTCTGAAGATCGATAATGAAGATGCCTTTTCTTTCCCCATAGATGTAGGGTTTCATTCTTGGATCCCATCTTCTGGTTCTGTGACCAAAATGCACGCCTGCTTCCAGTAACTGTTTCATGCTCACTACTGACACAAATTACACCTCCAGTTTTGGTTTTTTCCTCCGGGAACTGCCGATCGACCCTCTAAAGGACACCGTGATCGGCTTGAAAGCTCCCGTGCGTTTTGAGGGCTACCCGTTGAGGAGCTCCTCTGTCGAATAACGTTTTGCATTTAGCCAGAGGCCTTCCAGCGAATAAAAATCCCTTCCCTTTTCGCTGAATAGATGAACGATAAAATGGCCTCCGTCAACAACCATCCAATCATAACCTCTACCTTTATCATAATAAATTACAGGAAGATTATTTTTTTCTAAGAACTCCAACACAGCGTCTCTCAGGGCTTCCATGTGGGGTTCGGAATTAGCAGTGGCTATTATGAAATAACTTGTGAGATTCGATACATCGGCAACATCCAGTATCACTATATCTTTAGCATCTTTATTATTCAATACCCGAGCAATTTCCTTTATGGAATTCTCCAAATTTACACCTCCTGAATGCTAAACTGTTCAGCTATTCGACGGTTACACTTTTCGCAAGGTTTCTGGGCTTATCCGGGTCATTGCCTCTAAGCACTGCAACATGATACGCAAAGAGCTGCAAATAGGGAGACATAACCAGGGGATAGAGTGGCTCTGATACACGGGGAACTTCTATCCTGCTGTTGACAACTCTGCCCATTTCCTGGTCTCCTTCGGTACATATGGCAACGACTCTCGCATTTCTTGCTCTGGTTTCCATAACGTTCGATAGTACTTTGGCTTTAAGATTATCGTCAGGAACTATGGCAAAAACGGGAAATTTTCTATCTAAAAGGGCAATAGGTCCATGTTTTAATTCTCCAGCCTGATAAGCGCTTGCATGTATATAGCTGATTTCTTTGAGTTTAAGTGCGCCTTCCATGGCTGTGGGATATCCATAGCCCCTGCCTATATACATAAAATGGCGGTACTGGTAATATTCCCTCGCAAGTTGAGTTATAGACTCGCTGATTGTGGACAAGGTGCTTTCAAAGACAGTGGGCATTCCCTCCAGCTCGTTTATTATCTGCATTATTCGTTCATTATCTTGTCTGAGTTGACTGAAATATGCCCCGATGATAAACAACACCGCGAGTTGTGATACATAGGTTTTTGTGGCTGCTACACCAATCTCCGGTCCAGCATTGAGGTATACCACCACATCACTTTCCCTTGAGAGCGTTGAGCCGACCACATTCGTTACAGCGATAACCGTTCCACCCCTCGCTTTCACCTTTCTTATGCCTTCAAGTGTATCCGCAGTTTCACCGGATTGGGATATGGCAATGACAATCGTGGAATTGTCGATATGTATATTCCTGTATCGAAATTCTGAGGCAACATCAATCTCTACACTAATAGCTGCGTAATCCTCCAAAAATCGCTTTAGCACAAGCCCGGCATGGTAACTCGTGCCGCAGGCCACAATTTGAACATTTCTCGCAGATTCGATTTTTGAGTGGATGCTTTCCATTCCAGGAAGATAGACTCTTCCATGCTTAATACGCCCTGCAAGGGCATTTCTAAGCACTTCTGGCTCTTCAAAGATTTCCTTCAACATGAAGTGGGGGAAGCCTCCCTTTTCGGCAGCTTTTTCACTCCAGTCTATATGGGTAACGGGTCTTTTTATTTTACTTCCATCTACTCTTGAGATCTCCAGCTTCCCTGGTTCCAATAAAACCACGTCCCCATCTTCAATGAAATACACATCCCTAAGGTATTTAAGCAGTGGCGTAACATCAGATGCGAGAAATGCTTCATTTTCTGTCACGCCTACAACAAGCGGGCTTCCCTTTCTGGCAGCGACTATCGTCTCAGGCTTGTCAGCATGGACAACCGCTATGGCGTAAGCCCCCTCAAGATCTACAAGTGCATGCTTTACCGCTGAAAGCAGGTCTCCCTCATAGTGCTCTTCAACGAGATGCGCAATGACTTCTGTATCGGTTTCTGAATGAAATTTGTGCCCCACATTTATGAGCTTTCTTCTGAGCTCGGCGTGGTTTTCTATGATACCGTTGTGCACAACGGCGATTTTTCCCGTGCAGTCTGTATGAGGATGGGCATTGGCATCTGTGGGTGCCCCATGAGTTGCCCAGCGCGTATGAGCAATGCCAGCTTTTATGGTGGATTCCATAAGAGGTGCAAGTTCGTCTTTGAGGGAAGCTATCTTTCCAACAGTTTTGTGCACATTTACCCTTTGCCCCTCAGGAAAGGCGATCCCGGCAGAATCATAACCCCTGTACTCAAGCTTTTCGAGTCCCTCTATGAGATTCCCTATTTTCACTCCCTTGCCAACCATGC
>NZ_CEYIHJ010000134.1:5158-5551 GCF_982836095.1 Kosmotoga sp. | reverse complement strand
GGCGAACACACGATAGCATCAAAATGCCCAGCGGGGAAGGGAATGTCAGTTGCAGTTCCAACTATGAATTTATGCTCCGTTTTTCCATGTGAACGTAATTTAGCCCTTATCTGGTCAAAATAGATTCTCTGAAGCTCTATTATCTCAGAAGCTCGCTTCTCATATTTGAATTTTGTTTTGAGGAGCGTGCAGGCGGCATGTATGACATCAAGTAACGGGTGACCGTTGTTCTCGCTTGCAATCGGATTAAAGATTATTTCCTGTTCAAAGAACCTGATTTTCGCTTCGCTCATGTAGGTATAAAATGGCACGATGTCAATACCCACGCTGTTCAACCCGCACAGATAAGCTTCAGCGTTCGTGGTGCCCGAACCACAAAAAGGGTCTAAGATG
>NZ_CEYIHJ010000134.1:0-5148 GCF_982836095.1 Kosmotoga sp. | reverse complement strand
TCGCTCTCAGGGCATGTGATATTGATGAGCGAGCGAGCAACCTGAGGGCGCATCCTCCTCTTGAACGGATACGCTATGTGGCTGAGCCACAAATCTGAATATCTCCAGATGATTTTCCTACATGCCTGTATTACCTCCTGAATGAACGTTCTCTCGCCGTCTATCTCCGAAAACCATGAGGAGCGAAAGAGGAGCTTGTCAGTATCGCCATCGCAAAAGATAAACGAATTATTCAGGATATCGTGCTCGATTTCTGTCGCTCTAAATGCTTTCAACTCTGCATAACAAAGTTGTAGTTCGTAATACCGGTTCACTATGTCCAATAGTTTCCCAGTATGTGTCATTTTATCCACCTACATAAATCGGCCTTTAATGAATGATAATATCTATCAAATTTTTTAAAAACATGCCATATACCACAATTTGTTATCCATATCCCCCCTTGTCTTTCTTCATAAACGAGATTTGCCTTGATAGTTTCATGCGCTTCAAGCCATTCTTGGAAGAACAAAGGAGATTTTTCTTTAATTTTTCGCATAGTATCAAAAGTGTTATATGGACAGATTACACAGTTCCCAGAGCTGTAAAAAAGTTCGTAGCAGGGATTTATGGGGAGCTTATTTCTCTTGATATACCTCAAAACATCATTTTTTGAAAATTGAAAGATTGGAAGAACAGAAATAGCACCCCAAAATGTATAAGGTTTTTTATTCTTCTTTATTCCTTTGGAGAACCTTTCAGAGATATATCGTTTTCTATTGGAGGAATCCGCTATTTTCATACCGGAAAACGTCACCGCATATTTTAGCTTTTGAAATTTCCTGAGCGGTTTATCTTTAAGCCTGTTGAGACACCATCTTGAGTGGTACCAAATGCATGAAGGATAACCGTATCGCCGTAACAACTCAAAAAAGTTCTCATCTGAGCGAAGGTGAATCAAGTCCAATCCATAATAATCCTCCACTACATAATGAGCATATTCGTTACAAAGCGGATGTGTATTGCCTGTTGCTTCAATATATATCACCTTAAAATTTGATTTTAAATTCTTTACAACTAAATCCAACGTGCATAACGAATCTTTCCCTCCGGAGAAGAGCACGTAATAGTTATTGTATTGACCATCCACCGAAGCTATCAATTTCTCTGCAAGCAATTCACATTTTGTCATTTCTTCATTTTCCCGTTTTTTTCTTTATTTCTTCCCTCCACCGCTTGTTTAAGATTTTCATTGCATTTGGCATCACCCATGGCCAGTACATACCGAAAAATGCGAACCCCAAGCAGACAAGAATGGCAATCGGATCCAAACCCTGATAAATCGCGGTAGGGACATTTGAATAGTTTGGATATTCACCCCGACCCCCAAAGCGAAGAGTCTTACCATGAAACTCAACAGGTACCCCTGAAGCTTCCGCAAGCTTAATAATCTCTTCGTAATCGCCGTGCCATGCTTTAATTGCAAGTTCCACCATGCGCTCCTCGATTAGTTTTTCAATCATTGAAAATAGATAGCGATGAGAATGTAAAAAACCTTTTAGTTAGAAGCATCCCCGCCCTGCACCACCTTAAGGGGAAGAGGGAGAGAAGGGGAGAAGCAAGAACAATATCCCCGCTATGGGCTTTTTAAGGGTAGTATATCTTACCCAAATGGGTAAGAATATTGAAAATACCGAAAGTCTTTTATACCCCTATACCCTATATGGTATATAGGGATATGAGAAAAGAAGAGATGATAGCGGTTTGTGATAGTCGCGCCGTTCCCGACCCGATGGGGATAGTGGCGGGATGGATGAAGGGGGAGACGCCCCGGCGGTGGTCCGCGGTTCCGGGTCCGATTCCCGGCGGGGCAGTCGGAGGTGATACCATGCCCACTACTACATATACCTCCGGTAATATAAAAGAAGTAGCGGCAGGGAGTGGCGAACCTGTCGCACATAAGAGAAACGCCGTGCTGTGTGGCGAAGTAAGAGGGATAAAAGTAAAAATCTTACCGCCACTGTTTAAGGGCGACTTAGCGACGGTAGAGGTAGGGGACGGCTTACATATCTGCGGGTGCTGCGAGTGGAAGAAGCGAGCTGTGATTAAAAAGGTTGCTGAGATGTTGCAGTGGTATCTCGACCAAGAGCGAGTAACCGGAGAATCCAACGAAGAGACACACAAAGAGGAGAATAAAAAGGAAAGAGCAGAGGAATCACAAACAGAAACCAAAAAGGAGAACCTAATAGCGAAGCGAAACAGAGCAATTAAGAAGGTATTGAGTAAAGAATTTGGTCGTGAAAATGTCAGAGTGCGAGGGGAACGGGGTACGGCATACGGTTGGGTTAATGTAACGGTGACCATACCCGCCAACTTTCGGATAACTGATGGTGGATACTACACCCAAGAGGCAAAGGAGGCTATGAACCAAACCCAGAGGAGAGTAATCGAGATATTGAAAAGAGAGGGACTTTGGGAGCAGTTAGGCATTTACTATGACGATATGCCAGACGCGAGCGAAAGGAGAGAGATAACGATAGATGTGAAATTTAGGGAGGTGTGCTGAAATGAACAACAATGAACGCGTAGCAAGATTGAAACAACTTCTGGAAATGCTCTGTGATGAGCGCTTGGAGCATTTCCGCAAATTCAGCACCGCGAAAAATGACACTCAGAGAGAATACAGCAGAGGATGCTATGAAACTATGTTGAGCGTCCTTAAGCGAATTTACAATACCCTTGAGCTTGAGGAGGTGTGCTGAAATGCAAGAAGAGGTAACAAAAATAGCAATCAGCCTAGGATATTGGGCGGATATTTCTAAGGATGAACTGGAGGCGCACCTGCGGGTCAGAAAGCGGGAACTACTCGACCTGCTTTTGAGTGGTTCAGTGAGGGACAGAGAAGAAGTAGAAAAGGAACTGAAGCTGGTGACGGATGCATTATATCTGCTGGAGCGGGTACTTCCCGCTCCACAATGGCAGATAGTAGTGAAGGAGGCATAAGATGATGGGAGTAAGAAAAGTAAACGGGTACACAATAGAGACAAGAGGAGGGGGCAGCTTTGTCAAGAGATGGGCAGTTCTCCGAGACGAGAAGTTGATCGCGATCTTTTTCAAATACAGTGAGGCAAAAAAGGCGTGCGAAACTGGCGATTTCAGTGAAGGACTGAAAAGAGATATTTATTAAAAGCGAGGTGAGCGCGCATGCAAATAAAAGAAATTCGACCGAGTGAAATGCAAAGCAACTGGCAAGATAGCTGGGAGGATCCACACGGTATCAAAAGACCGTTTGCTGCGAGTATATGCATTAATGGAGACAACATTTTTCCTTCTGATAAAGAGAAAATGGAAGCTATCGAGGCGTGGAGGAGCGGAAAAAGCACAGAGAATATCGAAGTGTTAAAAGTGAAGAAAATAGCATCGCAAAGGGAATTCAACTGGCGAAGGGCATTCAAACCAAGAAATATGGATTTTCTGTGGACGGACTACTCATGGGACCCGTACATAGTGTATGTAGCATTCAGGAGGAGGGAGAGGAAATGATGATAGGCAGGCTCGATTTTATCGTGAGGCAGCGCGGGCGTGAGATTCTAAGAATAGTGTATTTCGATGGATTGAACTTATGGTTCAAAGAGAATGCCGAGGGAAACATCACACCACTAACAGAAGAGAAAGCGATAAAATTAGTAAATGCATGGATGAAACATCACGGGGATGTGAAAGCAAGCATAAGCGGGGGATTGATTCATTATCTCCAAGCACAAGAAACCGTTGACATTGAAAAGCGTATACAGGAATTGAAGAGTATGAAGTCTATTGTTATGAGCGGGTTAGTTTTTTGTAAAAGGTAAAAAAGGTTAGGAGGCGATGTGGAAAATGAGAATAGAAACGATAGAGGGAGTGAGAGTAAAAGTTTGGGATGAAAACGAGAAAGAAGCAGACTTTAAAGACGAGGAAGTGCCATGCGGTAGGGTAAGGTGCAAGTGGCAGACAGTCTACGGGATGTCTCCAATGATAGGATATGTCGGAGTGATCCCGCTTGGATGCAAGCTATTGCAAGTGATAGACTACAAAAAATACGGGTATCAGCATATCCTGTGCAGCGAGGGAAACAAGCCACCATATTGCCCTCTGCGCAGATAACTTTTCTTTTTTATTTTTTACATCAGCCAATGCTAAAAAGGATGAAAAAGGTGGTGTGTATGAAGATAGAAATAAGCGAAGAGCAAAAAGAAAGACTCTTGATGGAATACAAAAACAACTTTGGCGTATCTTTGGTAGCCAAAGGAGAAATCAAGAGTTATTACCAAGGGATTTGCACGGGGATAGAAATCGCCTTGCGTAAACTGGGACTTGTAACCGACGAAGAAATAGCAAGGATACAAGAAGAGGAAAAGGAAGAGCAGGAAGACGAACGACCCGAACCAAGAATTTATGAGTGGTAAAAAAGGAGGCGATGTGGAAAATGACAGTAGAAGAATTTAGAAATGCTGTCGCTAAAACCGGCAGAAATATACTGCTTGGATTCATGGACGCTATGATGGGTAGGTGCTGAAAAACAACAATACTGAAAAAAGTTAGGAGGTGATGTGAATGGATGAGGTGATTCTAAAAGTGCAAGCCAAAGGGAGACTCACTCTTCCCAAACACTTAATGGAGGAAAAGGGAATCAAAGAGGGTGATTTCGTGAAAATCGTGGTTAAAAAATTGAAATTTGTGGAAGAAGAAAAATGAATAAGTTTTCTTATTTTTTCTCTTTTTTATTTCACCCAGCTCGTTTTTGGCACAAAATTCAAAAAGAGAAGAAATCCATTGAAAAACTATTCAAGTAAAAACCCGGCAGGATTGGACTCCCGTGGTATGTGCACGACAGTCACATTTGGGAGCTCTTGCAATAACTTGGTTGCTTTTTTATGCAACTGCTTGATAGAATCAGATTTCACTTTGTAGTAACCTTTCAACTGATTCACGACCAGGTTAGAATCTGAATATACGAAGACTTTCTCTTTTGGTCGCAAGTGTTTGACATAGATGAGGCCGTAGATAATCGCTAGGTATTCCGCTTTGTTGTTTGTGCCGTTACCGAGTTCCTTGATAATTTTGAAATTTCTTGTAGGCACTGACACTGCTATTCTCATCGGTCCCGGGTTTCCCCGGCACCCACCGTCA
>NZ_CEYIHJ010000133.1:0-5552 GCF_982836095.1 Kosmotoga sp. | reverse complement strand
GCAGAGAGAACAACTATAACACAAAGCCCTGTTTTTGGTTCCGGGAAAGATACATCTACACCCGCAATTGTTTTCAGCTCAAAGTCTTCTGGAAGTTCGAGTATCAGGTGGGAACGGAGCCGCTTTTGAAGTGCTATGGCTGTGCTAGCGTCCAATTCCCAATCGAATTTTACATTATTCATAATCATCACCATTTCATATTATATGGTAAATGCGGTAAAATATAAAGAAAGACAAATGCAGGAGGTGGCTTGATGAGATTTTCCATTGAAAGAGGAGAAATACTCAGCCGGCTTGAATCAGTCGCCAGTGCTGTCGCACAAAAAACCGTGAAACCGGTGCTTTCCGGTGTCCTTTTTAAGGCAACTACCGAAGGAAAAATTGAACTACTTGCTACAGATCTTGAAACCGCCATAAAAGCTGTTACTACACCTGTGCATATAGATGGCGAAGGCGCTTTTGTAGTTGAAGCAAAGGTCATCCTTGAGGTTATCAGAAATTTACCCTCTGGTGAAATAATCTTTGAACTCCAGGACAACAACCTAATCGTGAGAGTGGAAAAGAGCAAATTTGTTCTTCCAACGATTTCACCAGACCAGTTTCCGGAGATAGAACCTACGCATGGTGGAATAGAAATAGAAACATCTGTAACTGTGCTGGAATTGATGATAGACAGGGTTATCTTTTGTGCAGCGAAGGACGAGTTTATGAGAAATCTCAATGGGATTTATTGGGAGCTCCAGGGAGGATACCTTAGATTGGTTGCGGCTGATGGGTTCAGACTTGCCCTGGCGGAGGAAAAAATCGAATCAGATGTAGAAGATCGCTTTCTTCTGACTCTTAAAAGCATGAAGGACTTACAGTCAAGTATCAAAACAGCTCTATCCGATGATCTCAGGATAATTTACGATGGTGCAAAAGTGGGATTTTACTTTGATGGTATAGAAATGATCGCGAGAGTTGTAGATGCGGAATTCCCGGACTATCGCAAGGTTCTACCAAAGGCTTTCAAAACAAGGGTAGTGGCGAATACCACAGTGCTTAGTGATGCCATAAGGAGAGCCTCTATCGCTGCGAGGTTGGGCAGCGAATCTGTCAAGATAGAGCTAAAGGGCGAAAGCATCAAGCTGATAGCCAAAAGCCCTGAGCATGGCGAATCTACTGAAGAACTCGATGTTAAAAAAGAGGGTGACGATATCCTCATCGCTTTCAATCCCAGATTTTTAGCCGATTCCATTAAAAAGATAGACACTGAGGAAGTAGAATTGAATTTCGTGGATTCGAACAGCCCTCTTCAAATGAATCCCGTCGATGTGGAAGGATATTTGTACATCATCATGCCGATCAGGTTGATTTAAGATGTATCGAACAGGTATTGGGTACGATATACACCCATTGAAACGCGGTGATAAGGGACTGTATATTGGCGGCGTTAAAGTTTCGGATATTTATTATGCCAAAGCCCATTCAGATGGGGATGTTCTGGTTCACGCTATTTTAGATGCCGTACTTGGGGCGTCATGCAAAGGAAATATAGGGGCGTTATTTCCGGAAACTGCAGAAAATTTAAACAGACGGAGCCTTGAATTTTTAGATTATCTGCGTTCAAAAATAATCGGGCATGGATTTAGGATTGTGAATATTGATAGTGTTGTAATAGTGGAAAACGTTAGGCTTACACCCTATCTCGAAGAAATAACCAAGAGCATAACTGAAGCACTGGGCATAGAGAAGTCCAGGTTTAGCTTGAAGCCAAAATCTGGTAATGGTATGTTTGCAGATTCCATTCAAGCTTATGTTACTTGCCTTTTATCTACCGAAGGTGTAAGGGGTGATAACGATGCCTGAATTCAGGTATGAAGTGATCAGCTCTTCTGGAAAAAGCGAACGCGGAAAAATTTCAGCCAGTTCAAAGCTTGAAGCTCTTGAACTTCTTAACAGGCAGGGATTTATTGTAACCTCGATCAAACCCCTTTCAAAAATGAGTACGAGTGGCGGGAAAACTCTTTTCCCCATTTCAACTAAGGAAATCAGCCTTTTTGCCAGGCAACTTTCCACTATGATAGCATCTGGTGTCCGTATAAGAGACGCATTACAGGTGCTTTCAGTTCAGACAGTTTTTAGCAATCGCTTCAGAAAGAGGATCATAGAAATTGTTCTTGCTATTGAGGGCGGAATGACTCTCAGTGAAGCCCTGGAAAGGTCGGGGGTTTTCGACTCGCTTTTCATAAATCTCGTCAAGGCTGGCGAAGCAGGTGGAGTACTGGATGAAACTCTTCAGCGAATTTCGGATTTTTACGAAAGCATGGTAGATTTGGAAAACCAGGTAAAATCTGCCATGTCTTATCCGCTGTTCATGATGGCTTTTGCCGTTGGCATTGTTAGTGTTATAGTGCTTTTTATTCTTCCCAATTTAATAAGCGCTTTTGGAGGAAATTTTACCCCTACCGGGGTGATGGGGCTTTTGGTATCAGCTAACAAACTGCTAACAAATCACTGGCTGGCTGTTATTTTGGTGTTGGTTGGAGCCTTTGCAGGTCTGAGAATTTTCATGAAGACAAAATATGGGAGAATTGTCAAAGATCTCTTTGGCTCGCTGCTCCCACCTGTAAGAAAGCTGAGAGAGATGTCGGCACTTGAACGTTTTAGCAGGACACTTGCGGTCCTTGTTGCAAGCGGAGTCGATCTTCCAACAGCATTACAGCTTTCGGCAGAAGTTTCTGGAAGCACAAAGATAATCCACGGTATGGTTTCTGCCATTGACGATATTAAAGCCGGAGAGACGATAAAGAACGCTATTGAAAAGCAAAAGATATTTCCTTCGATTGTTGTTAGCATGATCAACACCGGTGAAGAAACTGGTAAACTCGATGAAGTGATGTTCAAAGTCTCTGAATTCTACCATGCACAGGTCTCCACCGCGCTGAAAAAGCTGGTTTCTCTTGTTGAACCGCTGATGATTATATTTATCGGGGGATTCATTGGATTCCTCGCATATACTATGTACAACACGATTTTTACTCTGGAGCAAAGCGTTGGGGGTTAGTATAAATGTCGATCGCTGAGTTGCTCGTATATCTCTTGATTCTTTCCTTAAGCTTAGGAATATTTTCGATAACCGCCGCTTCATTTGCGGAAGGTTTTAAGATAAGGATAGCGAAATTTAAGATAGACACTTTTTTAGAGAAAATGCGGCAATTGGCAATTGCGAAATCACGTAGAATCAAGTTGTACTATCGTAATGATGGAAGAATCATTGCATCAACTGGTGATTTCATCGATAAATTACCGCTAAAGAGAAATGACCCCTTGATTATCGGTTTTAGTGAGAGAGGAAGTTTTTTTGTAGAAAAAGGTTCAACGGTTCTCGTTTTTTCCGATGATTCAACCATGTCAATTAGACCTGTTACCGGAAATCTGAGTTATTAAGCGGGGGGATGATTTTGTTTGACAATTTCATAACAGTGCTGAATTACGATCCTTTGTATATTGAAATTGCAAGGGCAGCCGTTTCAAGGCGAAGCATCATCCCGGTATTCAGCACGTTACGCTTTGGTGATAACGCTTTGGAAGAAGCCTCTCGAGAATTTTTTAAACACAACACTCTACCAGTTGATGAAGTGTTTGTGGTTGGAATTTCGCCTGAAAATGTGGTTTTTCAACATATTGATGTGCCCAAAGTTAAAAACCTTAAAAACCTGCTGAGGGTTGCAAACTTCAAAACTGCTACACAATTTTCCCTTTCGCCTGATGAGGTTGTGGTCAAACCTTTGAACAACTTAAAAGCCATAAACGAAGGTATTACACCAAGCTTTGCAATTACACGGCAAAAATATCTCGGCGAATTTCTGGATAAACTGTTGAAGAGGGGTTTCCCCGAGCCAGATATTTTCACTGTAAAACCGTTCCCGGTATTCAACCTGGTAAATCGAAAGATCTTTGAAGGATTTTCTTTTCTCTTCTTTGTTGATTTGGATTACTCCGTGATCATAGCCATGAAATTCGGCGAGGTTGTCGCCATAAACCACATTACCGATGGGTTCAATATGTTGTTGCCATCTATTTCGGCTGAGGAAAAATACACAAAAGAGGAGTTGAAAAGAAAATTCCTCCAATTTGGTGACATGCTTGATCAAACCTTTGTGGAGGAAAGCTCCAACACATTGAAGAACATGATCAGCTATCAGCTGAGGATATATATTACAAACACACTTTCCAATTCACCAAATACGGTTGCAGCAGATGAACTATCTTTCAAAAAGTTTTTCGTAGTTGGTCAATCTACGCTGTCAACGGCGATTTATAGAAAAACCTTTGAGAGCCTATTGGAAGAGACCGTGGTTCATGAACTGCCTTTTGAACGGCGTGATTTGCCAATTTCCTTTAGTAGCCTGGGAATGTTGAAGATGGGTGGTGAATTCCTTGGCAATGGTAAATTTACATTCAAAAAAGCGGAAAGTTAGACTGTTATACCTTCTGTTTTTTTTGATATTTGTGCTGGCAATAGCTATGTTGGGAAATGTACTGGTCATGAAGGCTTTTCACAGCAGGATGAAGCAATTGGAAATTGTTAAGGGTCCTTTGTTTGAGCAGTTAAATATTTCACTTCGTGGAATACCGGGGATCGATGCTGAAACCATATCAGAAAAGAAAAATGTTCTGATAATACAGGAAGCAAAACTCGCAAGACAGCTGAAAGAGCTGGATAAATATCTGGCGGAAAAGCGCAAGGAAATCAAATTTTTCAACGATTTGCAGGAAACCTTAGAAACTTCAACCGCTGAAAAGAAACTCATTACGAAGATAGAATACAATGCAGAGAAGAGCAGTGTACTTTATTATCTTATATACGATAACGAAAAGGCTACTCCACCTTCGGTAAAGGTTCCAGAGGGTTATCTTTTGTCTATAATAGGAAAAATGAATTTCTCAAACCTTTACAAGCTCAGTCTGATGAAATTGGAATCAGGTGAATAACATGGATGAAGAAAACAAAACGGGAATGGAAGACTTTTTCGAAAGATTAGAATCAGAATCACTGCGAAAAGGAGAAGCGAGTAACGAAAAAGGTTCAGCTGCCTACATCGCCCATGGTTATGAGAAGAAGCTGGCGCGAAAGCAAAGCTTTTTAACGAAAAAGGGTGTTCCCAGAAACCTTTTCTGGGGAATTGTCATCGGGACATTTATTATCAGCTTTCTTCTTCTTGTGGGATGGCCTTTGTACAAGAACTTCAGTGATCTATCGTATCTGTTGAAAGAGTTAGAAGACCTTGAGAAAACATATTACAGCGTAAATGTCATGGCAAGATCAAAAGATGCGGTAATCGGAACATTAAAGGAAAAAGCAGCAGATATGGATTTTCTCGTGAAAACCCTGGGAATAGAAGACAATCCGGGTTCATACGATGAGATTAAATTGAAAGGATCACCGGAGAAAACAAGAGAGATTCTTGAGGGGCTATTGAACAATCCCAAAATTCTTATCAAGGATTTACAGCTCCGTTCAAATCTTGGATTCCCGGTGGTTCCGAAAACCGATTTGCCTGCAAACA
>NZ_CEYIHJ010000132.1:3671-5585 GCF_982836095.1 Kosmotoga sp. | reverse complement strand
TAAAATATGCTAAAATATAGGCAAACCTATATTTTAGAGGTGATACTATGGTGATCACTCCCGCTTTGGAAAATTACATTCGTGTTCTTTATGATTTGCAGGCATCTGAAAAAATGCCAAGAGTGAAGCATATAGCCAAAATACTCAATGTTAAAGTACCCACTGTGGTCGAGAGCATAAAGAAATTGGAGAACATAGGGGTTTTGGAGCACGAAAAATATGGCTATATTCGACTAACGCCAAAAGGAATTGCTTTGGCAGAAAAAATACACAAAAATAACAGAATAGTCTATGAATTTGCAACCAGGCTTTTAGAACTTCCATCAAATGAAGCACAAGATTTGGCATGCAAGCTAGAACACATAAACAACCCACGCCTTTTTGCTGCTTTTTCTGTTATGATGAGTTTTTTTAAGGAAGATCAGAAATTGAAAGAGCGTTTCCTGTCTCATCTAAAGAATAATGAGGAGGTGTTTGCTTTGACTTTGGCTTCAATCGAACCCGGAAAAACAGTGAAAGTAAAAAAGCTAAAGGGTTCCAGAACATTTCAAAGACGTTTAATGAGCATGGGTGTTATGCCAGGAGTAGAAGTCCACATAGAAAGAATTGCACCTCTTGGCGATCCGATTGAAGTAAAAGTAAAGGGATACAGGTTGAGCCTTAGAAGAGAAGAAGCAAAAGACATTTTAGTAGAGGAGTGACTATACATGCCATTGAGTTTTGCCAACCCTGGAATCTATAAAGTCAAGTCAATAAATGGAGGCAGAACGGTGTCAAAGCGTCTCACAGATATGGGTTTGAGAATAGGGAGCGTTTTACAGGTTGTTTCATCGGATTCTTTTGGCCCTATAATCGTTCAAATAAACAGCACAAGGCTCGCACTGGGCAAAGGGATAGCGCGCAAAATCATCGTTGAGGGGGCAGGTTGAAATGAGAGAAATAAAAGTTGCTTTAGCAGGCAACCCCAATGTTGGTAAAACGGCTATTTTCAACTGTCTTACAGGTATGAAGCAGCATGTGGGAAATTGGCCAGGGGTAACTGTCGAGAAAAAAGAAGGTTCATATGTCTACAACGGATTTACTTTCTCAGTCACTGATTTGCCAGGGATTTACTCACTTTCAACGGTTTCCATGGATGAGAGAATAGCAAGAAGATTTTTAGCAGAAGAAAAGCCTGATGTTGTTGTTGCGATTATCGATGGCATGAACTTAGAAAGAAATCTTTACCTTGTCTCTGAACTCTTAGACCTCGGTGTAAATCTCGTTTTGACGGTTAATTTTATGGACGAAGTCGAAAAAAACAACATGAAGATAGATATTCAAAAGCTCTCTAAAAGTCTTGATGTTCCAGTTGTAGGTACTGTTGCTATCAAAGGACATGGAGTTCAAAAATTGAAGGATGAAGTGCTGAATATTGCTCAAGCAAAGACGATTCCGATGATCAAATACAGCGATGAATTAGAAAGGTATATACAACGGGTCGAGGGAATATTGAAACTCTTCAACGTAAAATCAAACACCAATTCACGATTTCTGGCTTTGAAACTCATCGAAGAAGATCCTGAGATTTTCGAGCAGATAAAATCCAAAGTAAGCGATGCCAAACGCTTTTCGCAATTGTTAAATGAGGTACTTTCAGATATTGAACAAAAGCACGAAGACTCTTCAGTTTTTGTTGGCGATGAAAAATTCAAATTCATTAAGAAGATTCTTAGAAATACTGTAGAAGGCAGCGGCAAAAAGTCTGAAACTTTTACAAATACGATGGACAAGATTTTTACCCATCGCATCTGGGGCCTTCCCATTTTATTTGGAATAATGTACGCTGTCTTCCAGCTCACTTTCACATTTGGAGGCATTTTCGCCGACTGGTTGGATTCCGGAATGGGGCTTTTAAGTGACTGGGTACAAAAC
>NZ_CEYIHJ010000132.1:0-3661 GCF_982836095.1 Kosmotoga sp. | reverse complement strand
CTGTCCCAAACGCCACTTTAGCGTCTTTTCTAGCAGATGGGGTAATTGGTGGAGTGGGTTCAGTATTGGTGTTTGTTCCTAATATTTTTATCCTCTTCCTGTTAATAGCGATATTGGAAAACATTGGCTACATGGCTAGAGCTGCCTTTGTCATGGATAAAGTGATGAATTCGATAGGTCTTTCCGGGAAATCGTTTATTCCCATGATTTTGGGTTTTGGCTGTAATGTACCGGCAATTATGTCAACAAGAACGATAGAAAAAGAAGATGACAGAATTATCACGGCTATCCTAAACCCACTGATTCCATGTTCAGCAAGAATCCCTATTTTCCTCGCATTTGCAGGAACATTTTTCCCTTCACACCAGGGATTAATCGTCTTTTCCATGTACATTATAGCGATTACCTTAATGGTTGTTTTGGCCAAGGTGTTGAAATCAACCATATTCAAAGGGGAACCGGCTCCTTTTGTTATGGAGTTGCCTCCTTATAGGGTACCAGGTTTTTTGCAGGTTAATACCGAGGCATGGAAACGAACATCGCTTTTTGTGAAGAAAGCTGGAACGTTTATATTTGCTGCTGTTATTATAATTTGGTTGCTCGCTTCATTGCCAGCAGGTGTAGACTATGCTTCAAAGGATAGCTACATCGGGCTGATGGGAAGAGCTATCGCTCCAATATTTGAATTTAACGGATTTGGGAATTGGCAAAGTTCCGTAGCTTTAATGTTTGGGTTTCTTGCTAAAGAGGTTGTTGTAGGAACCCTTGGGGCTCTTGCTGGAGGTGCTGAGAATTTGGGAAATTTGCTTTCAACCCTTTTTACGCCATTATCGGCATATTCGTTTATGCTTTTCAGTCTTTTATATGTCCCATGTGTAGCCTCTCTAGGAGTTCTTGTAAGAGAAGTTGGAATGAAATGGACAATTTTCTCCGTGATATTACTGGTTTCATTGGCATATTTTGTTTCTATGGCATTCTATCTTGTTGGATCGATTTTTGTCTGAAAACAAGGCAAGCTAAAAACTTTGTATGCAAATTACTAACCCCCGCTGTTTGCGGGGGTTAGTAATTTAGCGTCATTTCACTTGAATTGTGTAGGTCAGGCTTTCGATTGCCGAGTTTTCACCCTCCCAGCCTCGATATTTTTTCAGCGTGAGCGCAACTTTTCCGGGCTTAACAGCCTTGATAAACCAGCTCACTTTTGAAGGGGCTCCAACAACTCCCGGTGGGGCTTGGGTTGTTACAGTTTTTGATGAGATTTCTACAATACCTTCTTCGGAAAGCTTCAAGTGCCATGTGAATCCGGTTGAGGCATTTTCTTCAAGGGAAAGTATCACTGTTTCGCCAACATTCAATATATTTGTACCCTTTTTGAGCTCTTTGATTTTTGCCCTCTCCTCTCCACTTTCAACCCTGATGCCAATGAAGTGCTCTTCAATGCTATTTTCATCAGTGCTTTTTTTCAATTGAAAAGCAAGCAAACAAATGCCGGGGTTTATCGTTTTGAATTTCCAGACCTTTATGGAAGGTTCACCGGGTATTTTTCCCGATTTCACAATCAGTTCCTCACTGAGGGAAAGAACCTCAGGATTGGAATTGAAAAGGTGCCAGAAATACCCTGTCGAGGGGTTCTCATCAAGACTTACCGATATCTCATCCCCTAAGTACACAACATCACTGCAATCTTCCAAAATCCTTTCGCCGGGAACCTCTTCATTTTTTTCTACTATAATATTGAAAACTCTTAGGTCTACAGCCTTTTCTTTTCCTTCCCATGGTCTGTAAAGCCAGAAGATTAGAGTGGCTTTGCCTGTTTTCACAGGCTTAAATACCCATTTTACATTTACCGAAGCTCCTACCACTGTTGATTCTGAAGAAGGCTCTATTATTTTATCCTGAAATACGATATTATCAGAGCCAAAGATTTCAAACTGCCATGAATAACCCGTCGAAGGATTCTCCATGAGTTCAACCACCGCGGTGTCTACAAGCCCTATAATGTTTGAAGTTTCCTTTGTTGTATATACCGAAGAAAAGGCAAAGGTGGTACAAATTACCATCACAAACAGGAATAAATATGCTTTTTTCATATATCCACCCCCATTTTGTGACTTATAAGGCAACTATGTAGTTCATTTTAGTATCTTTGTTTAAAATTTCACAAGTTCAAAAACGGATGTGATATTATGAAATATATATGCGGATAATACGAAAGGGGGAGAAAAATGAATAAGGGACAAACCAGTATGACGATAGTATTTGGTCTGATACTCATAGTCATGGGCGTAGTATTTATCTTTTTCCCGCAGTTCGGCTCAAATTTCTGGCTTCTTTTTATCTGGCTACCGGGGATAATAATGGAAGAAAGAGGTTTGCACAATCGTATTTCAGGACTATTAGTCCCTGCTGGTGTAATATTGACAACTGCCGCCATTTTAACTATCGAGGTACTCTTCCCGGGTTTTACAACAGCAGGCGGTTGGGCACTTTACATTTTTGCTCCAGCTTTTGGGTTGCTCCAGCTATATCTTGCTGAGGGCAGAAAAAATAACGGACTCCTCTTTCCCATTGGAATTTTGAGCATTTTGTCAGCCGCTTTTCTCATATCGAATTTCACAAATCTGGGTACAGGAATGGTTTTTGGCATAGTATTAATTGCTTTTGGAGCTTTTATGCTCATAAAGAGAAAATAGTTTCTAATGCACGGATACATTCTTATATTCTCAGGTGTAAACTTTATTTAGAAACCCCTAATAACTAGAAGGTCTTTTTGATGTTTGAATTTTTGAAGTTGTATGCCAAATTGTCTGTTAAGCCTTCAAAGGATATTGGCTTAACGAGCTACGTTTTTCCTTCCGAAACAATCGGTTTATATTTGCATGTGCCGTTTTGCAGACATTTTTGCGATTTTTGCCCTTATCACAAGTTAAAATACGATGCTGTCCTTGCAAGAGAGTACGTAGATCTTGTCAGGAGAGAGTATTTGTTACATGGAAGGAAGCAGTTTAACTCACTGTACATCGGCGGAGGTACTCCTTCAGGAGACCTGGAAGTCCTTAAAAATCTGCTGAGCTTTCTGCATGAAAATGTCTCAGGCGAAATCGCTCTCGAAGTTCACCCGCTTGATGCTTCTGTTGAAAAACTAAGGGAAATGAAAGCACTAGGCGTGAATTATATCAGCTTGGGTGTTCAATCTTTCAACGATGCAGTGCTCAAACATTTTGGCCGGGATCATACTGCAAAGGATAATTTTCTCGCTTTAGCAAACGTTCTTGATGCGGGCTTTGATTTCATCGACGTAGATCTGGTCTTTGACCCGTTAAGCTTTTCGGGCAAAGCTGCACAGAGCGATCTGGAAAAAGTTATGAAGCTCTCACCACAACAGATTTCTGTATATCCCATGATGCGTTTTTCATATACGAAGTTTAGAGATACGCGAAACAGTAGCCGAAGAGAATTGATGATATTTGATAAATTAGATGAAATTGCAGAAAAAAACGGTTACAAGAGAGACACTCTTTGGACTTATCTGAGAAAAGATTTGAACAGAAGGTATACCTCAGTTGCCAGAGAGTTTTATCTCGGTCTGGGGCTTAGTGCTTCCACATATACAGGAGAATTGTTTGCCACAAACACCTTTTCGCTGGCTCGTTATCGTGAA
>NZ_CEYIHJ010000131.1:0-5598 GCF_982836095.1 Kosmotoga sp. | reverse complement strand
CGGTTCCTGACATACTCGCAACTCGGCTCTTGATCCCGGATTCTCGGCTCTCGGATTCTCGGTTCTCGACTCTTTAACTCATAACTCATAATTCATCACTCATAACTCACAACTTGGTTCTTGATGCACTCGCAACTCGAAATAGTGTTATAATCGGTGAAATATATTGTCAAGATATAGAGAACTGAGCTTTTGGAGGGGATAGCATGACTGAAGTAACCAGCAAAGCTTCAAAGGTCAAAGCTGCGACGAGAAAGTTGTCGCTTGCAACTACTTCCGAAAAAAATGAAGCTTTAATTTCCATAGCCAATGCTCTTAATAAAAGCAGGCTTGAAATACTCAAAACAAATGCTGAAGATGTCAAAAACGCAATAGAAAAGGGAGTTAGGGAATCCCTTGTAGATAGATTAAAACTCACTGATAAAAGAATTGACAGCATGATCAACGCCTGCAATGAAGTTTCAAAACTTAAGGATCCTGTGGGAGAGGTTATCAACTCCTGGGTTGAGAAAGAACTGAGAATTGCGCAAGTAAGGGTACCACTAGGGGCAATTGGTATGATATATGAGTCAAGACCTAATGTAACGCTCGATGCCACCATTTTGGCATTGAAGGCAGGCAATTCTGTCTTGCTAAGAGGTGGAAGTGATGCAATCAGGTCAAACCTGGCTATCACTAAAGCGATTAAAGACGGTCTTAGCAATTCCAGCCTTCCAGAAACCTCTGTGGAGATTATTGAAGATACAGACAGAAAAAATGTCCAAGAAATGCTGAACCTTGACAGTTATCTATCTTTGATTATTCCCAGAGGAGGGGCTGGATTGATCAAATTCGTTGTGGAAAATTCATCTGTGCCTGTTCTTGAAACGGGTGTTGGCAACTGCCATATTTTCGTTGACGAGAGCGCTGATATAGAAAAGTCCATTGAAATAATCGATAACGCGAAAACCCAGCGTCCCGGTACCTGTAACGCTGTTGAAACCATTCTTGTGCATAAAAACATAGCCAAAAAATTCCTTCCTGCTATGGCAAAGCGACTTAGCTCAAAGGGAGTTGAACTCAGGGGATGTGAAACAACCAGAAAGATTATAGAAGCCAAAGCCGCTACTGAAGAAGACTGGTCAACTGAATATCTTGATCTCATTCTCGCAATAAAAATAGTTGAAACTATTGATGAAGCCATGGAACACATTCAAAAATATTCGACAGGACACTCAGAAGCAATACTCACTGAGAATTACAGTAATGCGAGAAACTTTACCACTTCCATAGATGCCGCGGCAGTTTACGTGAATGCTTCTACGAGATTCACGGATGGCGAACAATTTGGATTTGGCGGTGAAATCGGGATAAGCACACAGAAATTGCATGCAAGAGGCCCTGTTGGGCTGAAAGAACTCACCACATATAAATATATCGTATTGGGCGATTACAGAGTGAGGGATTGATTTTGAAAAAGATCGTCGTGAAAGTAGGAAGCAATTTACTAGTAAAAGATGACGGAGCAATAGACAAGGAATACATGGTAGAGCTAGCCAGAACTCTTGCCAGATTTTGGCAAGAAGATAATCAGGTTGTGCTGGTAACTTCTGGAGCAAAAGCAGCTGGTTACGGGGTGGCTTTCCATAAAGATGTCGATCAAGACTTATATATAAAGCAAGCATTGTGTGCCATCGGGCAGGTTCAACTCATGAAGCTTTACGAAGGTGTCTTTGATTTTTATGGGATAAAGGTGGCACAGCTTCTTATGAACAGAGATGATTTCAGCAACAGGAAAAGATTTCTGAATCTTAGAAACACCTTGATCGGTCTTCTTGAAATGGGTTTTCTCCCAATAGTGAATGAAAACGACACTGTATCCACCGAAGAAATCAGCTTTGGAGACAACGACGTACTTGCAGCTATGTTTGCCATAGGCTGGAAAAGCGATTATCTGTTCCTGCTGTCCACGGTGGATGGGATAATAGACGAGGCTGGAAACAGAATCGGCGAATATAATTTTCACACACGCTTAAAAAAGCTTCCAGGTAATGGATGGGGGACTGGAGGTATCCAAACGAAGATAAGGGCTGCGCGGGCAGCTTCAGCAGCCGGGGTGGAAAGCTGCATATCCAATGGAAAAACGCTTGAAAATCTAGAAAAATTCATAAAGGGAGAAAGTATCGGCACTCGTTTCAAAGCACGTAATGCAATCAGCTCCAAAAAAGCCTGGATAGGATTTCTTTCCTCCCCTTCGGGAGTGGTTGTAATAAACAGAGGTGCTGAGTTAGCTCTAAAAAAATCAAAAAGTCTTTTGCCTGTCGGGGTTATTAAAATTGAAGGAGATTTTCATACAGGAGACATTGTCGATGTTCTGACTGAAAAGGGCAACAGAATCGGAAAGGGTATAACAAACTTCAATAGCACTGAAATGAGAAAAATCATCGGATTGAAAAGCATTGAAGCCAAGAAAGCGCTTGGATACGATTGTCCAACCGCTTTCATTCATACAGATAACTTCTGGAGAGAAGGCTAAATGCTTTGCATCTTTCCTCATAATAGCTCTTCAAACTTATTCTTTTCAACACCACATACTGGGCACACCCAATTTTCTGACAGCTCAGCGAAAGATGTTCCTGGTGCAGTTCCTGATTCTGGATCGCCGTTCCCCGGATCGTAAATATAACCACACACCGTGCAACGATATTTTTTGCCACCGTGAGCTTCAGATTTTTTCTCTTCAACATATGTAGGGGCAGTTTTGGGAGACTTTCCTCCTTTAATTTCATGGTAATAGGCATATGTCATAGGTTCTTTTTTAGAAATTATTTCCCCGTTAACAAGCTTTCCCATGAAAACAACATGTGTACCGACATCCATGGAATTTACAACTTCTGCCTCTAAATTAGCTACACAGTAATCTTTAAGCAAAGGGGCACCAGTTATTCCTATCTTGTGATTTATATTTTCGAATTTATCTATATCTCTCCCGGATTTAAATCCGAAAAGCCCTATGAGCTTTAATGGAGTGTCCTTAGATAAGACAGACACTCCAAACACCTTGCTTTCCCGAATAAAATCGTAGGTGAGATTCTGCTTATTTATGCAAACTGCTATTGTGGGTGGTTCTGCCAAAACTTGAAATACCACATTGGCTATTTGCCCATTTTTCTTTCCGTTCAAGGTTGACGTAATTACATACAAACCATATGTAACTTTAAATAAAGCATCCAAATTCATCTTTTCACCTCCAGACAGCTACGATTGAAAAATATTGAGCTTGTCGGTTCTCTGCTACAATTTTACATTACCATCGTGATATTTATTTCAAGTGCCAACACAAAGGTGGTGACTGGTTTTTCGTCGACACAAACACATTTGAAAAGTAAAACGCGACACAACAACTGGTGTAAGCGTTTTAGCATCCTTCTATGGAGAAGAATGGCTTTTGAGTAAATTATCCCTTCCTGAATCTTTCCTTATTATTCTGAATTTCATTACACACATTTAACTTACAGTCCAAACTTTTTCAATGGCGCTGGTGAGATAATGGTTTATAATTTAAATGATTAAATTATTAAATTAATGAAAGAAGGTAACCCAGTGCAAAAAAGAACCTCACTCATGATCATCATTATCTTTGCGCTTTCTTCTATTATCATATTCTCTTTTTTACCAAAACTGAATTATGGATCTACTGAAGAGCTCACTTTTAGAGAAGGCAATTCAACAGAAAACCTTCCTGACAAGCTTCTGATTATTGTGAAAACTCCCGGCATTTTTAAAGTAGATAATTCCATGGCACTTTATAGAATGGTGCAGTCATTGAAAGCGATAGATGGGGTATTGAAAGTCAATTCCATTTTTGACGCTGCCGATGTAAAACTAAAGGGATTCAGCCTTGAAGGGAAGCCATATTTCAACGATGGTATTCCAGCAGAAAATGCCTCAGAAATTTTGAACAACCCACTTTATGTTGATAACCTCATTGATTCCAATGGAGAAGTTGCCTTCGTTATTCTCAACGTTAAAAACGTTAACCTTGAATCAGTGTTCAGTGTTCTCAAAGATCTTCCAAAAAATTTCGATTACAACGTAACAGGGACTCCGGTAGTGGATTACGGCATCCAAAAATCCGTGAAGCAACTCATTTTTATCTTTCCACCCGCACTTTTTTTCCTGATGTGGCTGATTTATTTTTTCAGGCTTGGGGATGTCCGTTCTGCAATGCTTCCCCCGTTGTTTGCAGCACTTGCAGCCGGGTTTACATACGGCATTGCGGCAATTATCGGAGTAAAACTCGATATACTCACATCAACAGCAGGACTTTTCGTTATCGTTGTGAGTTCTTCGTACGGGCTTCACGTGATTGACAGGTATCTTCTCTTCAGGTCCAAACAGGGCCATAGTGGAGCACTTATGCATGCAATTAAAGATGAGGCCCCTTCGCTTTTCTTGTCGGCACTTACAACTGCCGTTGGTTTTTTGACTTTCCTCTTTAGTTCAATGAAAGCTATGAAAGAATTGGGATTACTTGTTTCATTGGGAGTTGGATTTAGTTTCGCCTTCTCGTTGGTTGTAATTCCGGCTATCATTTCCCTTATCGATCTCAAAACTCACCACAAAAGGATGACCGTAAAATTCAAGCTGGGGAGCAAAACAGGAATTGGTATTTCAATTGCCATGTTATTTTTGCTTGTAATTTCGCCATTTTTCATAAAAAATCTCGAGGTGAATTCCGACCAATTTGGCTTTTTCAAAAAAAGCTCCGATCTGGTTCGCTCGGCTGAAGTTAGCAAAAAATATTTTGGCTGGGTTGTTCCCTTTTATATAGAACTCCAAAAAGATGGTAATTTCACTGCTAAAGATGCGGCCATTATTGAAAACATACTCGATGATCTTCATTCAATTAAAAATGTACGGGGTACCAGCTCAATAATGGACATTGTTGACAATTTCAATATTCCTCTCCCCATCACGATGATTTTCTCTCGCACTGAACGGGGTCAGGAATTTCTGAACGAATTTGTGGAAGGTAAAAATCTGCGAATAATGGTAAAAACACCTATAACTGACGCTGTGGGAGCCATAACTCTGAAGACGTCTATTGAGGATGTTATGAATAAGTATCCTCAATACACTTATACAGTGAATTCGCCTTTGTTGAATTTCGCAGCTTTGAATATGAATACCTCTAAAAACCAGATTATGACTATATTGATGGCCTCTGGTGCTATATTCATTTTGTTGCTTATCGTCTTTCGAAACCTACGATATACCCTGATAGCCATAGTCCCAATTGTGGGAACTACCATTATGAACTTCGCTTATATGGCAATTTTTGGGTTAAATTTGGATGTGGGAACTTCTATCGTTTCCGGAGTGCTCATGGGACTGATAATCGATTACTCAATTCACTTAATGTTGAGATATCGCACCATTAAAAGAGAGAAGGACGAAACTACGGCGATACAGAAAGCCATGGATGATATCGGACCTGTTATTGTGGCCAGTGGGCTTTCCCTTGCAGCTGGGTTTAGTGCTCTTTTCTTTACATCAATGAAGATTTATTCTGATCTGGCTTTGCTTCTAGTATTCGGTGTTGCTACCGGCGTGTTG
>NZ_CEYIHJ010000130.1:0-5600 GCF_982836095.1 Kosmotoga sp. | reverse complement strand
AATTCCTCTGAAACTGAGAAAACCTCTGGATATAGAAATTCGCGGGGAGGTGTTTCTTCCCAAAAGCGAATTCAAAGCCATCAACGAGGAAAGAACCGAAGAAGGGCTGCCGCCTTTTGCTAATCCACGTAATGCAGCAGCTGGAACGCTAAGGCAGCTCGATCCACACGAGGTCGCAAGAAGAAACCTTGATGCCTTTTTTTATCAGATTGTGGATCCGCGCAGGTATAATTTGGAAACCCAATGGGAGGTTTTATCCTTTATGCAAGAAATTGGGTTGAAAACGGAACCACATGCGAAACGAGTTAAAGACACCTCCGGGATTATCGATTACTGGAAGCATTGGCAGGAAGAGAAACATTCATTGAATTACGCAGTGGATGGAACTGTTATCAAGGTGAACCTCATTCACCAGCAAGAAGAATTGGGCTACACGGCAAAAAGCCCCCGGTGGGCTATTGCATTTAAATTCCCTGCTGAGCAGATCAGGACGAAGCTAATTCAAGTTAGTTTCCAGGTAGGGAGGACCGGAGTGATAACCCCTGTTGCCGAATTAGAGCCTGTTTCATTGTCCGGCACTGTGGTCAAAAGAGCAACTCTCCACAATTTTGATTACATCAGAGAGAAAGATATAAGAGTTGGAGATCAAGTTATACTGGAAAAAGCAGGGGAAATAATCCCTCAGATAATAAAGACGCTTCCAGAACTTCGCACGGGTGTTGAAAAGGTTATCAAACCTCCAGAACGTTGTCCAGTTTGCCAGGGGACTGTTGGCAAGGAAAAGGAGGGAGAAGTGGCTTTACGGTGTTTAAACCCAGCATGTCCGGCTAAATTAGAAAGGCGACTCAGGTTATTTGTGTCACGTGATGCCATGGATATTCGAGGGTTGGGAGAAAAACTGGTCAAAAGGCTTTTAACTGCGAATTTGGTTAAAAATTTCTCCGATCTATACAAGCTAACACCTTTCGAACTCGCTCAGCTGGGAACCGGAATAGGTGATAAAACCATAGCAAATCTTTTGAAAGAAATAGATAAGAGCAAAGATAAGCCTCTCCACAAACTTCTTATAGGGCTTGGAATCCCGGGTGTAGGGAAGAAACTCGCCCTTGACTTGGCAATGCACTTTGAAAACCTTGAAAACCTTGAGAAAGCGGAAATCGAAGATTTATTGAAGATTCAAGGTGTAGGCATTGAACTTGCAGAGAGCATATACAATTTTTTTCACAACAAAGAGATACTCGAAGAACTCAATGAATTGAAAAAATTCGTGAACACAAAGGAACCGCGAAAAAAAATCAAAGGCATTCTTGAAGGCAAAAAGATAGTGGTTACCGGTGTTTTGAAAAATTACACGCGAAAGGAAATTCACGATTTGATAATCGCTTTGGGTGGTAGTGTAACTACAAGTGTTTCAAGTAGAACCGATCTTGTGATAGTGGGTGAAAATCCTGGCTCAAAGCTTGAAAAAGCGAAAAAGAGTGGCGTGAAAACCGTAACCGAAGATGAATTTTTGGATATGATCGAAGGAGAGGATAGCAATGATTTATCTCGATAACAATGCCACAACAATTCTGGATGAACAAGCAGGCAAGGCAATGCAAGAGTGCTTTTACAAAATCTATGGCAACCCTAACTCCATACACCCTATAGGGCTCGAAGCATACAGGGTAATGGAAGAAAGCAGGGAGAAAATTGCAGAGTTATTGAAGGCCGACCCGCGAGAGATATATTTCACCAGCAGCGCAACCGAATCGATAAACTGGGCGCTGAGATCGGCCACTTCTTTCAGGGGAAAGAGGAAAAGAGTTATAACCAGTGCAATTGAGCACAAAGCTGTCTTAAATACGCTAAAAGACCTGCAGAATTCAGAAGGGATAGAAGTGATTATTGTTGAACCCAACAAACAGGGCATCATATTCGCTGAAAAGCTTTTGGAGCATGTGAATGAGGATACTTATCTGGTATCGCTTATGGCTGTTAACAACGTGACCGGGGCAATCCAACCCTATGAAGAAGTGGGACAATATCTTGAAGCGAAGAACATCTTTTATCATATCGATGCAGTTCAAACAATCGGGAAGACTTCCTTTAACCTTGAAAGCTTCTGTAATTTCGCTTCTTTTAGTGCGCACAAGTTTCATGGCCCTAAGGGCCTGGGCATATTATACGTGAAACGCGGGACAGCATTACGCCCCTTGCTCACCGGTGGCGGTCAGGAACGTGGAATGCGCTCCTCAACGCAGAATGTCCCAGGAGTCGTTGGAACTGCTGTGGCTATGGAAAACGCAATCAAAGAGCTCAACAGCACAACTGAGAAACTGAGACTGTTTAGGGACTCAATTGTAAAGGCTGTGCGCGAACTCGGTGGGGTTGTAAATACCCCGCTCGATCATTCAGTTCCGAATACAGTGAATATCTCAATACCCGGAGTAAGAGGCGAGACACTTGTAAATGCCTTAGCAACCAGTGGGATTTGCATTGGAACTTCTTCTGCCTGTTCGTCTCGAAACGATGGGGGACAATATGTGCTTAAAGCCATGAAAGTCAGGGAAGAAATTAGTGAATCTGCTGTGAGAGTAAGCATGTCGAGGTTCACCACCAAAACCGAAGTTGAAGATTTCATTAAATCATTGCGGGAAGCAGTCATGCTTTTGAAATTTTGAGCTTCAACGGGTATAATTAACTGTAGTTGATTATAATCAGACATGGGGTGTTATCATGGTTCGTAGTATGACTGGATTCGCCAGATCCGAGGCGGAATGTGAGTTTGTTGCTTGTTCGGTCGAACTCAAGAGTGTAAATGCCAAGCATCTCAACCTGGAGGTTAATGTCACCGGTGGGTTTACGGAGATAGAGGTAAAAGCCTCGCGCTATCTACGTGAAAAGCTTCGCAGGGGGACGGTAAGGGCATACGTCGAAATTTACTTCAACGAAAGCATTGGCAATATTATAAGGCCTGATCTTGGTGTTGCTTCTGCTTATTACAACGCACTAAATGAATTGGCAGATAAATTCCGAATCCCCGATAGAATTTCTTTGGATACACTCAGCAAAATGAAAGACGTGTTAAAATACAGGCTGACACCCTCTGTGAATGAGAAAATTTGGGAGTGCCTTAAAATCGCTCTTGATAAAGCTATTGCCATACTCAATGAGGATCGCGAACGCGAAGGCAAAAACCTCGAAAAGGCACTGGTTTCATATCTTCAGCGCCTTGAAAATATAGCAAAAGAATTGCATAAACGTACTGAGGGACTGCTGGAATATTACAGAGAATTTCTGAAAAAACGAATTTCAGATGTGCTGGAGATAGAAGTAGACAAGAGCAGGCTCGAACAGGAAGTTGCCATTTTAGCAGAGAGAGCCGATATTTCGGAGGAAATCGTTAGGCTAGAATCCCATATAACTTCATTCAAGAGATTGATGGAAAGCGAAAAGGAATGTGGTGTTCAACTTGACTTCCTCTGCCAGGAGATGCATAGAGAATTTTCAACCATTGCAGCGAAATCCAAGAAAGCTGAAATAACTTCCCTTTCAATCGAGGGTAGAACGCTGGTGAATAAAATAAGAGAACAGGTTCAAAACATCGAATAGGAGGTGTCTTCTGTGTATGGCCTTATCAATGTGGGTTTTGGTAACGTAATAATTGGGGATCGCGTCATTGCTATTGTTAACCCCGAATCCGCGCCATTAAAAAGACTGAAGGAAGTTGCTAAAGAAGAGGGGAAGCTCATTGACGCCACTTATGGACGCAAAACAAGAGCCATAGTGATAACGGATAGCAATCACATAATACTGAGCGCTATTCAGCCAGAAACCATTGCTTCCAGGTTCATGCAGGCATTTACAGACATCGAGGAGAAGTTAAAGGAAATACGCGATGCGGGGAGAAGCCTGGCGGAATGAGAGGAACGGTTTTTGTTGTAAGTGGGCCTTCAGGTGCCGGGAAAACCTCAATTCTTAGGGAAGTACTTCGCAGAATTCCAAACCTCGAGTTTTCCGTCTCTTATACTACAAGACCAAAAAGGCCTGGCGAAAAGGATGGAGAGGATTATTTTTTTGTTTCCGAAGAGAAGTTTAAAGAACTGATCAACGCAGATGAATTTCTCGAATGGGCAGAAGTACATGGATATCTATACGGTACCTCAAAGGGTTTTGTTTCCGAGAGAGTTAAGCAGGGTGTTAATCTGATTCTAGACATAGATGTTCAAGGTGCTCTTGCCGTAATGAAAGAAATGCCGGAAGTGGCAACTGTTTTCATTTCTCCCCCTTCTTTTGAGGAGTTGAAGAAGCGGCTGCTCACACGTGGAACCGAAAATGAGAGGGACCTTAAAAGAAGATTGGAAGACGCGCGCTGGGAGTTTTCCCACATAGTCGATTTCCAATATCTGGTTGTTAACAGAAATTTAAAGGAGTCGGCAAAACAACTTGAAGCGGTGATAATAGCTGAGCAGTTAAGGCTTGATAGAATAAAAGACCACATGGGATTAGAAGAAATATTCAGGGGAGTGTGATACGATGCTGGTGAATTACAAGAAAATCATGAAACGTGTAAAGCATAAGTATGCTGTACCCGTTGCGGTTGCAAGACGAGCTGAGGAATTAGAGGATTTTGGGCGTCCAAAGCTCGACCCCGAAGTCGTCAAAAAAGCCGGAGATAAGATAAACATTGCCATGAAAGAGCTCGAAGAGGGCAAAATCAGAATAAAAAACGAAGAAATGCTGAAAATACTCACACCAAAGGTGAAATGATGAGCAGTTTGCTTCAGGGAAGGAAGATACTCCTTGGAGTTTCCAGCGGGATAGCTATTTACAAAGCTGTCGATCTGTTGAGCAAACTGAGAAAAGCCAAAGCGGAATTGAGAGTTATTCTAACACCCGAAGCCGAGAAAATGGTTTCGGGTTTGGTTTTTTCAGCTGTTGGGAATTGCCCGGTGTATTCAGATATATTCAAGGTTCAAGAAGGTTTCATCCCCCATACTGACCTTTCTCGCTGGGCCGAACTTTTTGCCATAGCCCCGGCAACTGCTAATACCATAGCAAAACTCAATGCGGGTATTGCCGATAACCTTCTTCTGGCAACAGCGCTTGCATACCCTGACAAACCTAAACTGCTTGTTCCCACGATGAACACAAGAATGTTTGAAAACCCCGTCACCACGGAAAATATTGCAAAGCTCGGTTCGCAGGGTTGGTCTGTGGTTGCTCCAGAAGAGGGGCATCTTGCCTGTGGCGATGTGGGTAAAGGAAGATATCCTGAAAACGAGCTTATAATTGAAGAAATGACTTACTTGCTCTCAGAAAAACCCCTTGCGGGAATGAAAGCATTGGTTACCGCTGGACCTACAAGAGAAAGAATTGACAATGTCAGGTATATCACAAATCGCTCTTCTGGCAAAATGGGCTATGCTATTGCAAGAGCTTTGAGATATATGGGGGCTGAGGTTGTTCTTGTCACGGGTCCCACGGCGTTGAGGGCACCTGCTGGAGTTGAAGTGGTAAAAGTGCAATCTGCCACAGAAATGGCAGGAGCTGTGGATCTCTATTCAAAAGTTTCAAAAGTTATTGTTATGGCGGCTGCCGTTGCCGACTATAAACCT
>NZ_CEYIHJ010000129.1:0-5634 GCF_982836095.1 Kosmotoga sp. | reverse complement strand
TTCAGATAGTTCCATGGTGTAACCCAGTCCGTGGCAATAAGGACAAGCCCCATAAGGATTGTTGAAAGAAAAGATTTTGGGGTTTATATCAGGTAGGCTGATTCCACAAACAGGACAGGCGAAGTTTTCACTGAACCCCCTTCTGTGCTTTTTATCGAGTGAATTTATCTCTACAAAACCGTTTCCCTCATGAAGGGCCATTTCTACACTATCGGCTAATCTCGAACGATTTTCATCGGTCACTTTGAGCCGATCAACGACCAGGTCAATTCTGTGGCGTTTGTTCTTATCGAGTACTATTTCTTCTTCAAGGTCGTATTGATCATTGTCTATAATCACACGGATGTAACCCCGTTTACGCAGGGCTTCCAATTCTCTCCTGAATTCACCTTTCTTTTCACGGGCAATCGGCGCTAAAATAGCGACCCGTTCACCATCAAAAAACTCCTTGTAGATCATTTCAACGATTTCGTCAAGAGACTGTTTTTCAACAGGCCTACCGCATTGAGGGCAATGTGGTTTTCCAACCCGGGCATAAAGCACTCTGAGATAATCGTGTATTTCTGTCACTGTTCCCACTGTTGAACGTGGATTATGACTGAGGTTTTTTTGCTCAATAGCAATGGATGGAGAAAGCCCCTCAATTCCTTCTACGTCTGGCTTTTTCAATTCGCCCAGGAACTGCCTGGCATAATTAGATAGAGACTCCAGATATCTTCTTTGCCCTTCAGCGTAAATTGTGTCCAAAGCAAGAGAAGATTTTCCAGAGCCTGAAAGCCCTGTTATCACGGTGAGGGAACGCTTGGGGATTGTCACATCGATATTTTTCAAATTGTGCACCTTGGCGCCATGCACATGAATAAAATTACTCATTAGCACACTCCTCTACAAGATCTACAAGCCTTTCACAAACTGCGTTTACCACTTCTTCTATTTCGCCCTCTACCATTATCCTTACATATGGCTCTGTCCCGGAAGGTCTTAAAACTATTCTCAAATCATCTGATTTCAGATTTTCCAACTCTTCTTTGAGTCTCTCACAGTCCATGATTTTTTTCTTGTCGCTGACGGGAACATTTCTTAAAATCTGAGGATACGCAGGGAAATTCTGGTGAAATTCTTCAAGTGTTATTCCTAGATCCGCAAGAGAGGAGAAAGTTTCAAGAGAAGTTATCAAACCATCACCAGTTGTGTTGAGGTCAAGGAAAATAATATGCCCAGATTGCTCGCCACCAAGAGCACTCTCGGTCTGAAGCATTTTCTCAAGGACGTATTTGTCGCCCACCTTTGTTCTTAGCAACTCAATGCCTTTCTCCTGAAGAAATCGCTCAAATCCCAGATTTGACATTATCGTTGCCACGACCGTATTGTTTTTTAACCTTCCATTTTTCATCATATGATGGGCGTTTAGTGCCATCAGTTTGTCACCATCAACGAGTTGATTCCCCGCAAGCACGAAAAGACACCTATCAGCATCTCCGTCAAATAACACGCCAATTTGCCCGGGTTTTAGCTCTTCGCCGATGACATGTGGGTGAAGAGAACCACAACCATCATTTATGTTAATTCCATTGGGATTGATATATCTGAAGTCAGCATTGATTCCCAGTGCGTTGTAAACTTCTTTAACCACAGTAGAAATCGCGCCGTTGGCACCATCTACGATCACTTCTACATCGGGGAAAGGGCGACTTTTGTATTTATTTATCACGTATTGGAGATACATATCCCGGAGTCCAGGATTGTATCCAACCCTTCCAACGTCTGAATAGATTGAATAATGGTAAGGTTTTTCTACGATCAGGCCTTCGATCTCAACTTCCGCTTCATCAGGGATTTTCATGCCCTTTTCAAGCACCTTGATACCATTGTAAACAGCCGGATTATGGGAAGCCGAGATCATAATCCCTATGGTTCCGGTCTCTTTAGTGATGAAAGCAAGAGTTGGTGTGGGGACAATCCCTATTAATTCCACATCCATACCAGCAGCCGCAGCGCCCGCTGCAACAGCGCTTTCGAGCAAATCCCCTGATCCTCGCGTGTCTTTTGCTATGATCAACTTGTTATACTTTCCAAGGAAGTAGCGGCTAACGGCATTCCCAAGTTTCATGGCCAATTCAGCTGTTAGTTCCTCGTTAATGATTCCCCGGACACCATCCGTTCCAAAAAGCTTTTTCATCTGTATCCCCCTCTCCATTAAGCTCATCTACTTTTTGCGTTGACAAGTTCTTCGGTTACTTATATAATTATACTGTAAATCTGGAGAGATGGCCGAGCGGTCGAAGGCGCACGCCTGGAGAGCGTGTGACGGGCACAACCCGTCCGTGGGTTCAAATCCCACTCTCTCCGCCAGGATTAGAAACGGGGTAGCGATACCCCGGTTTTTTCTGTTGGAGGTAAAATTATGGACCTCAAAAAAAATCTACAAGCCCATGGAATTTCGTTGAAGCGTTCATTGGGCCAGAACTTTCTGTTAAACAAAGCCATCCCTGCCAAAATTATAAAATTTTGTAGTCTGACTACCGCCGATACCGTTGTAGAAATAGGGGTTGGTGCAGGGGTACTTACTGAACTACTTGCAAAAAAAGCCAGGAAAGTAATAGCATATGAGATTGACAAAAAGCTTGAACCTATCCTTTTTCATCTGAAAAAATATGACAATCTACAACTGCTGTTCCAAGATTTCTTGAAAGCGAACCTTTCTACATTACTGATTGAGGGAAATCTCTTCTTTGTAGCCAATGTTCCCTATTACATCACATCACCCATTATTGAAAAAATTATGTTCGACTCACCAACATTCAAAGAAGCCCTGCTTATGGTTCAAAAAGAATACGCTGAAAGACTACTGGCTAAACCCAGTACAAAGTCCTATGGTGCTCTCACCGTTTCCATTTCCGCCTTTTCAAGAGTTACAAAACTCTTCGATGTCTCGAAGAAAAATTTTTTCCCCATACCTGGAGTGGACTCTTCCGTAATAAAACTCGAGCCTTTAACTTCACCCAAGATTTCATATGAGGAAAGGAATAAATTTCGAGCCTTCGTTAGGTCTTCATTTGCTCAAAGAAGAAAGAAGCTCAGGAACAATCTTAAAAGCCTTATTCCAGATGTAGGAAAGTTTTTAAAAGAAGCTGGCTTGAGCGAAAATATAAGAGCGGAGGAGCTTTCCCCGGAGATGTTCATCGACTTATATCACATACTGAAAAGGTGGTAAAATGAACGAACATTTATTTGAGGAGATAGTTAATTCATTAGTGGAAGCTGTGCTAGTTATAGATTCCAATGGAATAATCATTCTTATTAACGATGAAGCCTGTCGAATACTCGATTTGAAAAAAGAGGAAGTGATCGGGAAGCCAGTCCTTGGAACTATACCAAACACTCGACTGCATATTGTCCTGAAAACCGGTGAGCCTGAATACGACAAAATACAAAATTTAAACCAGAAAACGATTGTAACTTCAAGAATCCCACTAAAATCAGCAAATGGCTCAGTTTATGCGGTAATGGCTGTCTTTCGTGATATAACCACAGTTCAAAAGATGGCCGAAGAGGTCACAAATTTAAAGGAGATCGAGGCTCTTTTGACAGCCATCATTGATTCTACCCATGATGCCATTTCAGTTGCAGATGACAAAGGCCGTATTGTACTTGTTAACAAAGCCTATACCCGTATAACGGGGATGAGTCCAAAAGATGTAGTTGGAAAGCTCGCCACAGTAGATATTGCGGAAGGCTCTTCTCTGCATATCGAAGTAGCAAGAACTAGAAAGCCTATATACAACGCCAGGTTAAAAGTGGGTCCGGCTCGAAAGGAAGTAATCGTTAATATAACCCCGCTATTTGTTAAAGGTGAATTCAAAGGTAGTGTTGGGGTGATACACGATATCTCTGAAATTGAAAGGCTTGCTAATGAACTGGAAGATACTCGCAGGATACTCAGATATGTCAAGGCACGCTACAATTTTGACGATATTGCCGGTTCGTCACCGAAATTGAAAGTGGCAATCGAACAAGCGAAAAGAGTGGCCAGAACAAGAATGACGGTCTTGCTTAGGGGACCGAGCGGTACCGGCAAGGAACTCTTTGCCCATGCTATTCACAATGCTAGTGATAGAGCCAAAAACAGTTTTGTCAGTGTCAACTGCGCAGCACTACCGGAAAGCATTCTGGAATCTGAACTTTTCGGTTACAGAGAAGGAGCCTTTACCGGTGCCAAAAAAGGTGGCAAAAGAGGGCTTCTCATAGAGGCTGATAAGGGGACTCTTTTTCTGGATGAAATAGGCAAAATGGATATCGCCATTCAATCAAAATTTCTCAGGTTTCTTCAGGACAAAGAAATAACCCCTCTTGGTTCTACAAAGCCAATAAAGCTCGATGTAAGGGTGATCGCTGCCACTAACCTCGACCTTGAAAAATTGGTTGAGGAAAAGAAATTCCTCGCGGCTCTTTATTACAGGTTAAAGGTAGTGCCAATTATCATTCCCCCCCTTTCCGAGCATATCGAAGATATTCCCGAAATTACGAGAGTTGTGATCATGAAATTGAATCAGGAATATGGACGCATGGTGGAAGACATAGAACCCAATGCACTCAAGATATTGATGAACTACTCGTGGCCCGGCAATGTAAGGGAGCTGGAAAATGTACTGGGACGTTCTATGATCAACATGGAACCTCAAGAACGAGTCATAAAAAAGGAACACTTGCCTGAACTGACAAAGCCCACAGGTACCAGTGCTTCTGTGAAAACCGGAAGGCTCTCAGAGCTCATTGCGGAATACGAAAAGCAGATTATATTAGAAACTCTGAAAAAACATTCTGGAAACAAGACTGAAGCGGCAAAGGAACTTGGCATCAGCATAAGGGCTCTTTATTATAAGATTGAGAAATATGGGATTTAGGAAACGCTACGTTCTAATAATGGGCAAGGAATGATAGAGCGACAATTGGTAGAGCGAAGATGAGATGAGTTATGAGTAGCAAGATTAAATATGAGAAGTTGAAAAACAGTACATGGGGAAACCTGATTGTCAGTGGCAAACATTTTTGCAGTAGCTGTGCGTATTCGGATGGAAGAAAAAAGAACCCTGCTGAATATAAAAAACCTGGTCGCGCTTGTAGAGCATTTAGCGAAAAATTTTGGCCATATGAAGCCCTGGAAGAGTAATTTGTGGTTCAAACATTTCAGCAATTTTGGTGCATCTGGAATTCTGTGCTGAATATGTAATTACGCTTCTTCAGAATAGAATGAACTCGTTGAAAATGAGGGGAGAAGTGAATGAAAAACGGATATTTCACTATTGAAGAGATTGTTTCATTACCAACACTTAAAAATCCTGTTATAAACTCTGTTGGTAGTATGGTGGCTTATGTCAAAGTAAATGCCGATTGGGATGATAATGAATTTCGAAGCCAAGTATGGATATATGACGTGGAAAAAGATTTTTCTTATCCCGTAACTGGTTTCAAAACAGAAAGTTCAATGCCTTTATGGTCTCCAGATTCGCAGATACTTGCATATCTTTCAAAAGCTGGGGAAAACAGTGAGAAAAAGAAACAGATTTTTATCAAGCGTTCCCCTGAAGAGGCGGCAATTCAGATAACAAACGCACCCAATGGAGTGGATTCTTA
>NZ_CEYIHJ010000128.1:0-5688 GCF_982836095.1 Kosmotoga sp. | reverse complement strand
CCCGGACCCGCACTTTGAAACCCAAATTCAGGATCTGACCAGAGACAACCATGAAGTGGTTAGAATCAATGATTCTCACGCACAATTCACAACGGGCTCTATCATCACTTTGTTCAATGATATAATATTTGTGACTTTAACTTGTTAAAGGAGGGGGTTAGAATGAAAAAAAATATTGTATTGTTTCTCTTTACAGTAATATTTGTAAGCTTATTTGCCATTGATTATGACACGGTTTATTCACAATTTGCACAAGCAAGATCATATCAGAAAAAGCCTGACCTTGTAAGAATAATGTTCTCTCTAGAAAACGCCCCTGAAACACAGGGCGATGTTAAATTGCTAACTTTACTCGCTGATTGTTACAGAGAGTACGCCAATTGGGCAACTGAAAATGATAAGGAACAGTATTACAAGAAAGCTCGCGAAACTGCTGAAAGTGCTATCAAATTAGATCCAGATTATGGTTATGCTTACTATGTTGCCGGAGCTGCTATCGGACAGCTTGCACAATATGTGGGAATTATAAAGTCGCTTTTTATGTTAGGTGATTTTGATAAGTACATTGACAAAGCCATGGAATTGCTTCCAGATAACCACTTCCCATTTTATGCAAAGGCTCTGAGGTACCGTGACACACCTTGGCCCTTCAAAGACTTCAAAAAATCTGAAGAACTCTTTCTGAAGTCTATTAGCTTAGATCCTACATATCTCGATATCTACTATGATCTTGCCATGCTCTATGACATGTGGGGAAATGAGGACAAGGCCACAGAATATTGCCGAAAAGTTCTGGAACTTCCTGATGATGAAGATTACATTGTTATCAGCAAGGAGGCAAAAGAAAAGGCAGAAGCCTGGCTAAAGGAAAAGGGAAAGCTGGAATAGGGAGGTAGCTATGCTGTACAGGCTCGTTTTTTCTGTCGTTCCAATCATACTGTTCCCAAGGTTTGGATTCAGTATCAGTATGTCTATATTGGTTACAGTTGCTCTTCTAACAGGAACCTTAATAGGCAACAAACACTGGATTCCCCAGCTTCAGACACTAACGATTTTCTTGATATTCGCACTATCAATTTTGGGATATTTCAGAGGGCAGAATATATCATCGCTAGAAGCCTCCCTTAGGTTCATGGCGTTTGGATATCTCTTCTTGGGAATTGAAGGAAGCGCTTTTTCGCTGCCTTTCGGCATAATGGCACGAAAAATCTCTGCACTTATCGCTTCTGTATTATTTGCTATTTTTGTAGCCTGGGGGCTTTCAATGCTTGCATTCGAAAAAATGGGTGGCTCTGGAATTGCCCTGTCTATTTTTTTGATGGGGCTTGTAAGCTGGAGAGATGTGCATAAGATAATCCAGATGCCTTTTGAAGGGCGGCATGGCGAAAATTGAAACTTGCCTTTTTCAGAACTAAAAACAATCGATATAGCATAGCGGCTTTACTGGGAGCACTTGAGGACCTTGAAGTAAAGATAATAGTAGTTGATAATCCTGAAGACCTTTTTGAGCTTCCAAGGGATTTTTACATAGCTCTGTCTTTCATGAGTCCAGAAGCCTTGCATCATCTCAAATTGGCACAAGAGATAATTCATAAGGGATATAGGGTTATTGCAGGTGGTTCTCACGCCTCAGCGCGTCCTGAACAGTTACTAAAAAGAGGGGTTTTTGCAGTGTTTGTGGGAGAAGCTGAGGAAACGCTCCGAAGCTTTGTGCTAAATCCCAAACCAGGGCTCTGGAAAGCCACAAGATTCGTTGACCTGGATAAATTTCCCCCGTTTTCTTTGAAATACGAGGCATTTTCACCAATTGAGATTACACGCGGTTGCCCTTTCGGATGTGCCTATTGTCAAACTCCCAGGCTTTTTGGGAACACTGTCAGGCACAGAAGCCTGGAAAAAGTGCTTGATTATGCCAGAAGAAGCGTCGCTCAAGGTCGGAAAGTTGCTCGATTTATTTCTCCTAACGCCTTCAGTTATGGTTCCAGTAAAGGAATAATCCCAAACATAGAAGCTATCGAAAAATTATTAAAAGGCGTTAAAGAAGCCGGAATGAGAGAAGTTTATTTTGGCTCCTTTCCCTCAGATGTTAGACCAGAATCCGTAACTGAAGAGGTGCTTGACCTCGTAGCTACGTATTGCGATAACAGGACTATCGTGATCGGTCTTCAAAGCGGAAGCGAAAGAATATTGAGACTTTTAAAAAGAGGGCATAACGTTGAAAACGCTCTGCACGCCGTTGAACTGATCGCTAAAAAAGGATTTATGCCATACGTCGATATGATCTTCGGATTTCCCTTTGAAACGAAAGACGATGTACGCAAGTCACTAGAAATATCGTTGTTAATGCATGAAAAATTTGGCGCTGTAATACATGGTCATACTTTCATGCCGTTGCCAGGCACCCCTTTTGAAAATCTCAATATGCACATCTCTGCGGACATCCTAAAAACCATAGGCCGTTTTTCTTCAAAAGGTATAATTAAGGGACAATGGCAAAGACAGCTGAATATTTCTGAAGAAATCAGCAGCTTGGAGGGATGAAGGTGTCCAAAAAAAGAACTAAAATCAATGTTGGAGCTATTCAACTTTTTTCGGCTCCCGATAATCCTGGCGAGAATCTTGAAAGAGCGATTACATACATGGAATTGCTGATCGAAAAGGGTGTGGACCTTATTCTACTTCCCGAGATGTTTAACACGGGATACGGAACTTCAAAAGAAATACTCAACAGTGCAATGGATATTTTTGATGAAACTATTGAGAGCTTGTCAGCTGTTGCAGATTTTAACGATGTGGCTATCGTAGGGGGGATCCCAAGAAAATCAGGTAACGTTTTCTACAACAGCACCGTTGTCGTACTGCCTTACAACGAACCCTTGTTTTACAACAAGACACATTTATTTAGAAAGGAAAAGGAAGTGTTTAAACCCGGTCAATCATTACTCGTTTTCAATTACCTGGGAGTAGAATTTGGCATATTCATGTGTTATGAAGTTGGCTTTCCAGAGATCGCAAGAACACTCGCCAAAAGGGGGGCACAGGTTTTTCTCGCTCCCTTCGCCTTTGGGAAAGAGCGTGAAAGGATTTACGAGATAGCCACAAGAGCTAGAGCTATTGAAAATGGTTCTTTTCTTATGGCTGCAAATCAAATAGAAAAAGGGTCAGAAATGGAATATCTCGGTAAGAGCCGTATAATTTCACCGGATGGCAATTTGCTTGCAGATGCCGGCAATGCCGAGGGGATCATCTGGGCAACGCTAAACCTGGCAAAAGTAAACACCTATAGATATACAGAACAAGGAACCTCACATGGATATTTTGCAAATTTCAGGGAAGATTTATACGAATGAAAATCCGGATATGTTGACAGCAGGGAGTTATTGAGCTAAAATAAGTAGCGTGTGGGCCGTTAGCTCAACAGGCAGAGCGGCTGATTCTTAATCAGTAGGCTGCGGGTTCGATTCCTGCACGGCCCACCAGCATATTTTAGAAAAGTAAGCGGAGCATGGCTCCCACCCCCGCCTGAAGCCGAGGGGTCAATACTCGTAAAGAATATTGACAGGCGGGCTATTTCCGCCTTTTTTCTTTGAGAGGTGATGCTTTATAGCGAGAGATGAAAAGAGAATCATTAAGAACAATGACATCAGGGTTTCAAAGGTTCGCGTTGTTGATGAAGAAGGTGAGCAGCTTGGCATTCTTCCCACTGATGAAGCCATAAAAATAGCTATGGAGAAGAATCTTGATTTGGTGTTAGTTGCTCCTGACGCGAAACCTCCTGTCGCAAGGATTATGGATTTCGGAAAGTACAAGTACGAAAAGGAAAAGAGAGAAAGAGAAGCCAAAAAACGTTCAAAACAAACCCAATTAAAGCAGATGAAATTCCGACTTCGAATCGACACCCATGATTTTATGACAAAGGTAAATAGAATAAGAGAGTTCCTCTCTAAAGGCAGCAAAGTTAGGGTGGTTATCATGTTTCGAGGTAGAGAAATGGCATTTAGTGACCAAGGCGCTCAGCTTTTAGAAAAAGTTAGGCTTGAACTTGAAGACATTTCTGAAGTTGATAGAGCACCCAAAATGGAAGGCCGTGACATGTGGATGATACTCAGACCAAAATCAACCCAGGGAGGTAAACTAAATGGGAAAAACTAAAATGAAAACACACAAAGCCACTGCAAAGCGCTTCAAAATAACCGGAAGCGGAAAAGTAATGAGGCAACATTCCGGACGAAACCACAACACAGGCAAAAAAAGTGAAAACAACCGCAGAGAAGCAAGAAAATGGGAAGAACTTTCCAAAGGCATGTCCAAAAAAGTCAAGAAAAGTCTTGGATTATAACGAAGAGGTGATAGAAGATGCGCGTCAAAGGTGGAGTTAATTCAAAAAAGAAGAAAAGAAAGTATTTGAAGGCGGCAAAGGGTTATAGAGGTGCTTTGAGCAGAAGGTACCGTCTCGCAAAGCAATACTACATTCGCTCTGGAGTTTACGCATATTTCGGCAGAAAACAGAAAAAGAGAGATTACAGAAAACTATGGATCACAAGGATAAATGCAGGAGCAAGAATGGAAGGCATGAAATACAGTGAACTCATTCATGGGCTTAAATTAGCTGGTGTTTCCGTGAACAGAAAAATACTCGCAGAATTGGCAGCGACGGACTTTGAGGCATTCAAAGAATACATTGAAATTGCCAAAGGGGCACTGACAAAGGCTGAATAAATAGGGGCATGAGCCCCTTTTTTTTGAGGAGGTTATGTGCGTGGAGGTAAAAATGAAAAGAGTTGGAAATATGGCCTTTCACACAAAAACCCCGTCAGGCCATGATGTATATGCCGATGCTGGCCCAGAAGTTGGAGGCAACGATTCCGCTGCCAGGCCAAAGGAACTGATGCTCGTTTCATTACTTGGCTGTACTTCAATGGATGTAGTTTCCATACTCAACAAGATGAAAGTGAAGGATTACGACTATGAGATCACAGCCAATGGAGAGCTTGCAAATGAACATCCAAAGGTTTTTACAAGTATAAAGGTTACTTATGTTTTTAAAGGAAAGGATCTCCCCAAAGAGAAAATAGAAAAGGCTGTTCGGCTTTCCCAGGAAAGGTATTGCTTTGCATCCGCGATGCTAAAAAAAGTGTGCGATTTCAGTTATGAAATCATTTATGAGGAGGCACAATAATGGCTACGAACCAGAACAATCTTGCAGAAACAATGAAGAAAATACGGAATAACATGTCGGGAATAAAACATAAAATTCTCGTTATGTCTGGAAAAGGTGGGGTCGGCAAATCCACCGTCGCAACAAATCTTGCCGCAGCGCTTGCAGATGAAGGCTATAAAACAGGTATCCTCGATATTGATCTTCATGGTCCTAATGTTGTTAAAATGCTGGGCTTGAAGAAAAAGCCCACTGTTGTGGAGGAACAGATAATTCCTCCCGAAGTTCTTCCGAACTTGAAAGTTATCTCCATGGCCAGTTTTCTTGAAGATGATAGACCCGTCATCTGGCGTGGACCTCTAAAAACTTCCGCAATATATCAATTTCTTGGTGATGTTGCTTGGGGAGAGCTCGATTTCCTTATTATCGATGCGCCTCCCGGTACGGGCGATGAGTCTCTTACAATAATGCAGACTCTTCCAGATGTAAAACCTTTGATGGTCACAACCCCTCAAGAAGTGGCTGCCCTT
>NZ_CEYIHJ010000127.1:0-5728 GCF_982836095.1 Kosmotoga sp. | reverse complement strand
TCCAGCAAAGCGCGCATAATCGCCGGGATTTCTCAATTCACGTTCAACACCGGGAGACTGCACAATGAGCTCATAAGAACCTTCAATGATGTTCTCGTTATCGAGTAGACGCCCAAATTTCTCTGAAAACGTTTTACAGTCTTCGAGAGAAATGTTTCCCTTCTCCCGATCAATGGTTACAACCAACTGACGTTTTCCTCGATAGCGCTTTAGTTTCAACGCGTAAATTTCGTAACCGGTTTCAGCCGCTACTTTTTTTGCAAGTTGATTTAACGAGTCAACGAGTTCCATAATATCACCTCAAATTAATAAAAATAGAGGGCTGAAATTGCCCTCCTCTTGATAAGAGGTTATTCTATAATTTATTATATATCTTTGGCTTAGTGAAGTCAATACAGAAGAAAGTCAAGATTCTTCGCAGATGTTTTGAAATCAGGAAGTGTTGTGTTATAATTCAACGTGTAAGCCCGTGACAGGGGAAAAGGGGGGACGCCGCTAACACCAATTGGTGTAGCGGCGCTTTTGTTTACCGCCTTGCTGAATGCTGTCAATAGTATCTAAATGAAGCTATATAACGCACACCTTCTCTGAGAACGATCAGTGCAACATAATCACCTTTCTTGAATTCTGAGACCACTTTCTTATAATCTTCAAGTGATGAAACTTCTTCTTGTTTTCCATTTACACTGATCATCACAATAACATCGCCTTTGGACATTCCCATCCGGGAAGCATAACTGTTTTCGAGAACATCTCGGACTATAACACCTGAGATTTCTTGTGGAATAGAGAGTTCTTCCCTATCGCCAGGAAGAATATTGTCAACAACAAGTCCGAGCTTATCGTCCTGATATTTCTCCTGAGTTTTCTTTCCTTCGGCATTGTCTTGATAACCGAGTTCAACATTGAGCGTTATTTTTTTGCCAAATCTGTTTAGTGTGATTGAGACCTTAGAGCCTGCGGGATAATTATGAACCGCAGCAACTAATTCATCGGAACTGTGTATGTCCAAACCATTGAAATTAACTATTACATCCTGAGTTTTTATTCCAGCTTTTTCAGCTGGAGAGTCTTTTATTACATCAGTGACAAGGGCACCGGTATCCACTTTAAGGCCAAGAGATTTGGCGGTGCTTTCTGTAACAGTACTTACATATACACCAAGATAAGCTTTTTGGATCGGAATGCCTTTGATTATCGTATCAACAAATCTCATAGCGACATTTATCGGGATTGCAAACCCCAACGTGGTTCCATATTGTGGTGAAACTATGGCAGTGTTTATGCCGACAACTTGCCCGTGGATATTCAAAAGGGGACCACCAGAATTCCCGGGATTTATCGCAGCGTCCGTCTGTATGAGGTTGGAGTAATAACCATTTCCATCGGGCTTTGGTATTTGCCTACCAGTGGCGCTGATGACGCCAAGAGTAACTGTATGTTGAAATCCCAGGGGATTGCCTATGGCGATTGCCCATTCCCCAATTTTGAGAGAATCGGAATCCCCGATTTCCAGCACGGGGAGTTGTTGACCATCCGGATCGATTTTAATAACAGCGATGTCAAGTTCTTCATCGCCACCAACGTATTTCGCATCGTATTTACTGCCATCAAGAAGTGTAACCTTGATTTGATCAGCGTTGTGTACCACATGTTCGTTTGTGAGAATGTAACCATCAGCATCAAAAATGAATCCTGACCCCAATGCTTCTGCCTTTTTTTCAGCAAAAGGGATTTCACCGAAGAATCTCTTGAAAAAATCCTCGGTGAAGGGGTCAAAAGGGCTGATCTTTGCAGTGGTTTCAACGTCAATTTTCACCACAGCCGGTGCAGCAGCCTCAACGACTTTTTCAACAGGGCTGACATAATCAGGATTCACGAAAGCAAGCCCCAAAGTCACTGCCAAAATGGTAAGTGTAACCAGCAACAACTTCTTCATCCTGAACACCTCCCTTTATGACATTCATCAACTTTTGACGAAAGATGTCAATGAACAGTTCAATTCCAGGGTGATATACTTAAAATTGGTTTGTGTATGGGAGAGTGATTGAATGGAACGCCTTTTTGTTATTGTGGTTTTTCTAATCACGTACTATCTGATAATCAGGGGTAAGCTCAAAAGATCGATAGTGGCTTTTTCTGCGGGTATGTTGATAGTAATGGCGAGGGTGATAGAAGATTTTAAGACATCAAACGTTGGAACCTATGTGGATTTCAACACGATAGGGTTATTAATTGGCATGATGATTGTTGTCGCAATTTTGAGAGGGACGGGCTTTTTTGAATATGTGGCTATAGGTGTTGTTAAACTCTCCCGTGGAAATTTACGTCTCCTTTTTGGATCGTTTATTGCAGTGACTGCTTTATTTTCAGCCTTTCTGGACAATGTAACCACTATTTTGCTCTTTTCACCTATTTTGTTTCTTATTTCTGACTCGCTCGACTTGAACCCGTCTCCATTGATTTTTTCGTTAGTACTGGCAGCCAATTTTGGCGGGACAGCTACAATGATAGGGGACCCGCCAAACATATTGATAGGCTCTGCAAGTGGTGAAGGTTTTTTAAGCTTCATATATCAATTAGCCCCCATTGTAATCGTTGTGCTTCTTTTCTATGGAATATTTTTCAATAAGAAATATATATCCAATATAGAAGTGCAAAAATCAAAGCTGAAGCACCTTATGAATTTAGACATGTCGAAAATCATCACTTCAAAAAAGGAGCTCGTAAAATCCATCAGTGTGTTCCTTGCTGTAATAATAGCCTTTATTTTACATGAACAACTGGACTACGAAGCCGCAACCATAGCACTTACCGGTGCAGCCGCAGCAATGCTTTTAAGTGGCAGAGATTTTTCTGAATTGGCTGGGGATATAGAATGGGATACAATATTTTTCTTCATAGGTCTTTTTATGCTTTCATATGGATTGAAAGCTGTTGGAATCACAGATCTAGTATCCAATGTTATCGCCAGGGCGTATACTAATGAAATACTGCTTTACACTCTTGTACTATGGCTTACTGCGATTGTAGGTGGTTTTATAGGGGCAGTTCCTGTTGTAACTGTTATGATTCCCATAATAAAAACTTTAATTGCTGTACATGGAGTTCCAGCAGATATCTGGTGGGTCCTGTCCATAGGGGCTTGCTTTGGCGGAAGCGCCACGATGACTGGCGCTGCTGCGAATATGGTTGGAACCGCCCTTCTGGAAAGACACACAAGAAAGGCAACAGGCTTTCGTGAATATCTTAGGTTTGCGTTTTTCCCAACCGTTATGAGCTTGATAATGGGGAACATCTATATAATAGTAAGGTATGGAAGATGGTGATAAGATGTCTCTTAAGGTGAAAGATGTTTACAATACCATAACGATAAAAGCTCCCATTGTAAAGGAAGAAGACGACCTAAACCACTTAATTGAAGTACTTGTTGAAAATCCAATTACACGCACGCTCTATGTTACAAACAAGAATGGGAAACTCACAGGCATAATCCCGGTTCTCTATTTACTGAAAATCTGCGGCTATTCTAACTATGGCATAATTCAGTCTGGCAGTCTTCTGGCGAAAAATGTGGCCATTCTAACGGGCAAAAGGGCAAAGGACATCATGTTAGATCCGATCACTGTGACAAAGGAAACCCCGATATCAGAAGCGATAAAACTAATGCTGCAGTTTGAAGTTCAGGAAATCCCCGTCGTTGATGAAAAGTTAAATGTTATCGGTGATCTCAACTCTATCGAAATCCTGGCCGCAAATTTCGGATTCAAGTGAGTTTCAGCTTTTCGACTTCCCCTTTGTAGAGGTACACATCCTCGCTCTTTTCAAAATAATAGAAACCATTTTTCAAAAAGGGTTCCAAATGAGAGCCAGCCTTAAGCATGAGGTGCATTCTTTTGTACCCTTTGCTTTTAGCAAAAGAAATGGCTCCTCTGATTACTTTTTCGTTTACCTTTGAAGAATCCAGCCAAGATATTTCTAACGTGTCTGGAAACTTTATATTTCTCGAAAAGATAATCTGGCATCCTGAGATTTCCACGAATTCACATGCGGGCAAAAAATTTACAATTGTTTCAGCTTTGGCAGGAAAAAAGACCCAATCATTTGAGACAAAACCATGAAAACTGAAAGAAGAGGGAAAAACAGTAACATTTGATCCGGATGTAAGGGTATCCAGCTGCAAATTTGTATAGACCTCTATTCGTGAAAAGCCCATTTTTTCGTTTATGCTTATGGATTTGACGTTACCAAAGTATGTTGAAAAGTATAATGTCTTTATATCAAGACTTTTCGCAAGCTGAATCATCTTCCGGGCCATTTCCCTGCCAAAGCCCCTGTTTTGATAAGAAGGAGCAACCCTTAAGCCTTCAAGCCAGCCAACCTCATCTTCAAAAAGCAGTAGCCTGCCAAGGGCGATAAGCTGGTTATGCTTATCTTCAAGGCAGTAGAAATAGCCATTTCCTTCTTTCAGCCATTTTTCAAAAACCAAAGGGATGTAATCACTACCATCCCAAACCCCAGAGGTGAGCTTAACGATCTTCTGATAATCTTCACTTTTAACTTTTCTAAAGCGCATATACGTATTCCTTTCTGATATAAGTTGAAGTCATCGCCCTCAGCAACGCCCCGTAAGACATTCTAAAAGGCATATATTCTCCAACTTTGAAAGCTTTTGGGACTTCTGTTAAGTCTACTATCAGATGGTCACTTGAAGCGTGCAACACTTCTGCCCCATCTACCATAGGAATTAGACCAGAGGGCAGAATATCCTGTTCACCAAGGTCAAGAATGGCTCTGAGTCTTGTTCCACGGTCTTCAAAGCGTGGTTTACGTCCAAAGGCATCCAAGCCGATTTCCCCTTCGGGAATCGAAGGTTTGCGCTTTAGCTCGATGATCTGACCATACAATATGAAATTGTCCTGCCTCGTTCCGGGCACATTGCGGTTGTTCGTAACGTCTGTTCCACATATTATGGATTCACCAAGCCTGAACTGGTTTATACCCGGTGGAACAATACCACGTTCCACGAGAGGAAGCGAAGCGGTATTCCCGGCAGAAAGAATTTGCAACTCAAATCCTGTTGATTTTCTGAACTTCTCTGAAAGTTCTTCCAAAAGCGCGAATTTCTCCGGGGTAGCTTTTACCCCTCCATAGCAACCAAGGTTTGTACCAATTCCAAGAAGCTTTCTGCCGGCGATTTCATAAGCCTTCAGGAGTTCTGGAAGGGCTTCTGCGTACCAAACTCCCTCACGCAAGTCGCCAGTATCCACCATGTATATGTATCCTTTTTCAGTTGTGTTGTCAATATCGATAAAATTTTCGAGAACCTTCAGGTCGGAAATCAAAAAATAATGGGCGAGCTCAAGCGCTTCACGAATTCTTGCCTGCTCAGGGGGACGCAAAAGCATGAATTTTGCTCCAATCCCTTCTTTTTTTAACCTTTTGATGTTCTCAAGCCTTGATTCTCCAATGATTTTGATGCCCGCTTTGAGCATTTTTTCAGCGATGTTCGGGTCGCCACAGGTTACCTTTGTAACACCAACCACCTCTATTTTCGCTTCCGCACATAGTTTGTTGAGAAATACAGCGTTTTGATAAACTCTATTTGGATAAATCTCAACATATGCCATCTTCACACCTCCACTGTAATTATATCAGCTAATCAATATCCCTTATCGTATAATTGAAATATGGATAAAGGCAGTTATATTCTCCTTATAGAAGTGAA
>NZ_CEYIHJ010000126.1:0-5769 GCF_982836095.1 Kosmotoga sp. | reverse complement strand
ATTCTCAGTTTTCGATTTTCTCTCTCGTAACTCGGTTCTTTGGCTTTTTAGCTCTCGCAACTCGGCTCTTGATCTCCCTTCTCGGCTCTCGGATTCTCGGATCTCGAATCCCGCAACTCGTCTCTTATCCGCCATTCAATTCTCTTCTCTCAAATTTCTTTCCATTTCAAAATACCCGTCGAAATTGAAAACTTTTCTCCACAAACGGGGAATTTTGCGCAGTTTGACTGTTTTGAACCCCATTTTTTCGTAAAGTCTTTTTGCACTCTCATTGTTGCGAATTACGTACAACCTGATTTTCTTGAGCTTCTTTTCTTTGCCAAAGGAAAGAAGGTATCGAAGCATTTTGGTACCGATACCCTTACCTCTTGCTTTAGCTGAAACTGCCAGCACATCGAGAAGCAAATCACCTTTTAACCTGGTTGCCACCAGAGGCAATCCCACAACGGCTACCCTGAAAATTGAGAACCCAAATTCCCGGATAGCATCAAAGAGATTTAGAGTTATCCAATTGACATTGTCGTATTTCAAGCCCGCCACTCCTACAACTTCACCCTTATCCCGCGCAACGAGAATATTTGAAACATCGAGATACCTTGAAAATACTCTAAGGCTCTTTTCCTTCGAGCCAAATACGGGTTTAAACTTTTCTGAAAAAGCCTCGTATAGGATTTCCGATACCGAACTCCGTTCTTCTTCTTCGATTCCAAAAGAAATAGTTATTCGTTCCATTTTGAAATTTCCTTATGCTTCTTTTTTGGAGAATAATTGAAGGGCTATTTCCAGTTCAGAGGCAGAAAAAGGCTCGCCATGTGAAGGAAAAATCCTTTTGGCACCAGCGCTTAAAAGTTTTTCCCAGCTTTTGAACACCGCTTCATAGTTTTCGGCGACTAATGGCCTTTTTTTAAGCCCTAAGAGTCTAAAGTAATTCATCGCCACATCGCCAACAAAAGCCGATCCGTCATCCAGTAACAAGGAAATCGATCCCTGTGTATGCCCTGGAGTGTGAAGAATCTTTCCAGGAATCCCGAAATCTCTCAATACATCCGTGTCTTTATTAACGATGAAGTCTTTTTCATCGATGTTAACAGGTTTTGTCTTGGAAAAAGAGCTCAAAAGCATCAGCAGACAAACTCTGAAATTCAGTGGAATTAACTTACGAGGGGAGGAACCCGTTTTTAATGCAGAGAGTTCTTTGCGGTGAAAAACCAATGTGGCGTTTGTATGCTCACGAACTGAATTTAAGGCCAGAACGTGATCTAAATGGTGATGTGTTATGAGGATGAATTTGATTTCATCCCAGCCGATGTTCAAAGTCTTAAGCCATTTTTCGAGAATCTTGAACTTGTAACCAGCATCTATGAGTAAATAACCGTCTTCTCCTTTTATTAGGTAAAGATTGGTTATACCTGATTTTATTCTTATAATAAAGCCCACCCCCAACAAACCTCACATAGCAAGTATAGCACTTGCCATTTTCATTCCGATGGGTTGTGGGGGTCTAAGGGTTTCTTATATTTTGCTCAGGGCTTGCGCCAGATCTTCAATCAGTAGCTCACTGTTTTCCAGGCCAATGTGAAGCCTCACAAGAGAGAAATTCGGATCAGACGAATCTGGGTGAACAACTGCATAGGGGAAAACCAAACTTTCATAGCCACCCCAACTTACGGCCTTTTTAAATAGCCGGAGACTGTTTGTGAAAATCTTTATCTTTTCAATGTCTCTTGTTTTTAGTTCTATGGAAAACAAACCAGAACCACCACTCATTTGTTCAGTGGCCAGTTTGTGCTGAGGGTGTGATTTCAAAAGTGGGTATATAACCCGTTTCACTTTTTCGTGATTCTCCAGAAAGGAAGCCACTTGCATTGCATTTTCGTAATGTCTTTTCATTCTCACTTGAAGCGTTCTCAAACCTCTCAATATCAGCCAGCCAAGAAAAGGATCAGGAACGGCTCCAATATTGAGAAATTCCGTTTCGAAGATATGTTTTACGTCCTCTTCAGATCCAACCACAACTCCAGCAACAAGGTCGCTGTGCCCTCCAAAATACTTTGATGCGGAATGTACCACTAAATCTATTCCGAAATCTATTGGGTTCTGAAAAATAGGTGTAGACCAGGTATTGTCAATAATGGTTTTTATGCCCTTTTCTTTTGCAAGATGTGCTATCTCTTTTAAGTTTTGAAGTTTGAATGTAAAAGTAGTGGGACTTTCGAGGTAGATTATCTTCGTATTTGGCTTTATTGCTGCACTGATTTCTTCAATATCGGTTCCTTCCACAAAGGTGTGATCTATTTCAAATCTCTTCAGATACTTTTCGAGGAGTGTTTTGGTCCAGCTGTAGCAGTCTTTGACACAAACGATATGGTCATGGCTTTTAACAAAGGCGAGTATACTGGAAGAGATGGCAGCTACACCTGATCCAAAAAGCTTTGCTTTTTCACCATGTTCCAAAGCAGCCAATTTTTTCTCTAGAATATTTACCGTGGGATTATTTCCCCTCGTGTATAAATAGCTATTTGCTTCGTCGCTTATGGCTTCTGAGAAACTGTCAAAGTCCTTGAAGGCGAAGATAGATGTTTGAAATATAGGAGGAGTAACTGCTCCAAAGGGCAGATCCTCTTCGGCTAAATGATGCAATATTTTTGATATGTTTTTTTGGTCCATTTTTTCCTCCTTGAATCAGCCTTTGACTGCACCTTCTGTCAAACCTGCTATTATGTACTTTTGTGCAAAGGCGAAGATTATCATTGTGGGAAGCAACGAAACTACAAGTCCTGCACTCATTATATCCCAGCTTATTCCGGCCTTTGAAATGAAAGAATTCAAAGCCACAGGTATCGTCATTTTATCATCGGAAAAGATGAACATGGTGGCTAAGAACAATTCATTCCAGATGTTTACAAATGCAAAGCTGAAAATGGCAGCCAGTCCGGGTAACGTCAGGGGAAAAACAATTTTGAAAAGAGATTGAATTATGTTACAGCCATCTATCATAGATGCCTCTTCCAAACTTATAGGAATCCTATCAAAAAAGCTTTTCGCCATGATAGTGCTAAAGGCAATCACCATGGTTATATACAAAATGGTAAGAGTGGATAATTTATCGGTCATTTGAAATCGCGACAGCATTGTAAATAACGGAGCCATGATTATAAAGCCGGGGATCATTTGGGTAAAGTAAAGCGCCAGGAGAATCCTATTTTTGAACCTTTTCATTTTCAGCCTTGACAAAGCATATCCGCTGAACATGGATATTATCATCGCTGCAAAGGCAGCTATGAGAGAGACTATGGCACTATTCCTGAAATAGATTCCGAAGTTGGCAAAACTAAACAACTGTTTGTAGCTGTTAAAGCTGATTTTTGAAGGCCAGTACTTCAAAGGAAAGGAATAGATTTCTTTGGAATCCTTTAATGAGGTAATTGTTATCCAATAGAATGGCAATAAAGCCGCGATTAAATATAACGCGAGTGCTGTTATTTTTAAGACCTTCTTGAAGGTTGTCATAATACCACCTCTTTGCTGGAGGTAAGCCGCAGGTAGAAGAACGCGTAAACAAACAAAATAGACATGATTATAAATCCAATAGCTGCCCCTTGGCCGTAATCGTAAAATTTGTAGATCTTGTTTATCATAAGAGTTGCCAGTATGTTCGTTGAGTTGGCAGGTCCGCCACCGGTCATGCCATATATTATCTCCGGGAAATTCATGATCCACATGGTTCTCAAAAGAGTTGTGCTGATTATCGTTGGTTTTATATATGGGATAGTAACGTCAAAAAGTTGCCTTAGTTTTGTTGCTCCATCGATTTCGGCGGCTTCATACAATTCTTTTGGAACTGATTGCAGTGCCGCAAGAAGCATTATGGCAAAGAAAGGCACGCCATACCATACATTCGCTATGATTACTGACATCATGGCAAATTTGGGATCTGACAAAAAGCCAATGTTGTTATTTATTATCCCCAATCTCAAAAGCAGATCGTTTATCATGCCAAACTGGCCATTGAACATCCACGCCCATACAAGACCGATGGCAAAACCGGATACTGCCCATGGGTAAAAAACCAGGGCAGAGTAAATTCCTCTTCCTTTGAAGGGTTTTCTCATAAGAAGTGCGAGCCCAAAGCCAAGCACAAATTGGAAGAACAACGATACAAAAATCCACAGAGCTGTGTTAAGGCATATTCTCCAAAAATTGAAGTTTCTATCCGTAATGACGGCCTTGAAGTTGTCCAATCCTATGAAATGCACATTTGTTAGATCGAAGAGGTTGTAATTCTGAAAAGCCACAACCCCTCCTTTTACTATGGGGAAATAGACAAACAGAATTAGCAGCACAAACGCCGGGATTATCATTATGAATAATTTACGCTGTGAATTACGCATTCGAACACCTCTTAAAAAGGGCGCGGCGTTATTGACAATGAACACCGCACCCGTGGTTAATTATGTAAAGTTATTCAGCCCAATATTCAGTCCATTTTTCGACAGTTTCTTCAAGAGAGATTTTACCCAACAAGAACGATTGCATATACTGCTGATGAACCTCAGCCCAACCGGGCCATTTTGGGGAATTCAAGGGATAAGAGGCGAATATGTATTTTTCGGGATGATTTATCATGTATCCCCATGCAGAATACACACCTGTGCTGAAATATGGATCGTTCTCAAAAGTTGAGGTATGGATAGGAAGAGGGCCATATTCTTTACAAAGCTTTGCGTTGACTTCTGGGCTGGAAATATATTTTATGAATTCCCAGGCTTCTTTCTTGTGTTTTGAATACGATGGTATTCCTAACCCGGTAAAACCATAATCGAGATAGGCTTTTCCAGATGGCACAACAGGAATCGGGACGACAGTATAGTGTTCACGGCCCAGCATATTATCGACCAATGCAACTGTATCAGGATCTTGAATCAGGAAAGGCGTTATACCAGAGACAAAGGCATTGACCTGTTCGTTGAATCCCCAGTTTATGGCATCTTTGGGAGTGGCTTTATCGAAGAGCCTTTTGTACATTCTAAGGCCTTCTATTGCCCGAGGATCGGAGAAATATATCTTTCCGTCCTTTGTCTTATAAATATTCGTGGGATCGATATCACTAAAGAATGATGTGGCAATGAGGTCAGAGAATTTGAATTCCCAGGATTTTCCTCTAAATCCAAATCCATACTGATTCTTTGAAGGATCGGTAATGGCGATACAAAGTTCAACCAATTCACTCATAGTCTTGGGAATGTAATTCACTCCCAAATTCTTTAGAATGTCTGTTCTAACAAACAAGCCTTTGATAAAAAAGAACTGCGGAACTATATAAGCGGTATCGTTTACGGTTCTTGCCGCTTTGTTAGCAACAACTGAAAGTGTCTTTGCATCGGCCCAGTTTGAGATATAAGGTTCCAGGTTTTCAAGTCTTCTGTTGTTCACATACTGCTTTATCGTATAATCCCTGACTTCAACAATATCCAGTGGCTGTCTTGTGTTAAGCATAAGCGTTGCTTTTTGGTCTGCCTGCTCGTAAGGCGGTGAAATGAGATTTACTTTAATTCCGGGGTGTGTTGCTTCGAAATCTGCAATAATATCTTTCAGTACCTTGGTTCGTCCCGGGCTTGTGAGAACTTCGATAAAATTCAATGTCACGACTTTGGAAAACGCAGTAATTCCTACAAGGAACACAAGCAAAATCAACAGAAAAAACCTTGCCTTCTTCATACGATAACCTCCCTTTAGACTTGGTTACATTATCGATTTCTCGATAACATG
>NZ_CEYIHJ010000125.1:5115-5788 GCF_982836095.1 Kosmotoga sp. | reverse complement strand
CGGCTCTCGTCCTCTCGGTTCTCGGCTCTTTAACTCATAACTCATAATTCATAACTCGGTTCTTTAGCTTTTTAGCTCTCGTAACTCGAACATCGTAACTCGGTTCTTTAAGTATCGGGTTTAGGTTACAAGCACATAGAAGGTTCTTCAATAAGCTGGAAGAACACAACAATGCTGGCAAGCGCAAGGCGCATTGGTGGCAGGAAGTACAAGACTTATCTCGTTTTTGGAAAAAATATATCTTCAAGGAAGTTATCCTTGGAAGAGATTTATGGCCGTGCAGCCTGGAAATTCAATAAAGTCGCGGGTGAAATCTAAATTAATTAAATACGTTTCAGCGAACTGACATATCTATCGATAGCTCTTGCAGCTCGCTTGCCGGCTCCCATTGCTTCAATAACTGTTGCTGAGCCGGTAACAATATCTCCACCTGCAAAAACCCCTTCGAGATTTGTTTTGCCTGTTTCAGGTTCAGCCTCAATATACCCCCACCGGTTCAATTTTACTCCCGGGAAACCTGTCTTAAGTACAGCGTTTGCCTTTTGGCCAATGGCCTCTATAACAAGTTCGACTTCAACAATGAATTCTGAACCTTCAATAGGTATTGGCCTTCGCCTGCCTGATTCATCAGGAGCGCCAAGTTCCATCTTTATACACCTGACTTTTTTTACGT
>NZ_CEYIHJ010000125.1:0-5105 GCF_982836095.1 Kosmotoga sp. | reverse complement strand
TCACCAATGTATTCCACCGGTTGGGTGAGCCAATGAAAACTTATTCCCTCTTGAATAGCGTGATGATATTCCTCGAGCCGTGCAGGCATTTCGGTTTCGCTCCTGCGGTAAATAATCATTACCTCTTTGGCTCCAAGCCTGCGAGCCGTCCTTGCTGCATCCATACTTACATTTCCCGCACCAATAACAGCAACCTTGCTTGCTATGCGCACAGGCGTATCAAATTTTGGGAATTCATTTGCTCTTAAAAGATTTACTCTTGTTAAGAACTCGCTTGCCGAGTATATGTTGTTCAGATTTGACCCCGGGATTCCCATAAATCTGGGTGCCCCAGCGCCTATGCCAATAAAAATTGCATCGTATTCTTGTCGGATTTTTTCAAAGGGAATAGTCCGCCCAATGATCTGACCATACTCAAATTTAACTCCTAATTTTCTTATATAGTCTATTTCCCTTTCAACAATATCCTTGGGTAATCTAAAGCCAGGAATACCATAAACCAAAACGCCGCCAGCTTTGTGAAAAGCTTCGTAAACTGTAACATCGTAACCCATCCGAGCAAGATCTGCAGCAGCGGTAAGACCTGCTGGACCTGCGCCAATAACGGCGATATTACCTTTCTTTTCCCTCTGACTTTTGGTGTTTACACGCTTTTTTGGAAGATTAAGATCTGCAAGAAACCTTTCAAGCCTTCCGATAGCAACAGGTTTACCATCTTTCATCTTTCCCAACACACATTGCGCTTCACATTGCTTTTCCTGTGGACAAACACGCCCACAAATAGCAGGGAGGTTGTTTGTATCCTTCAATATCTCAATCCCCTTTTCATAATCTTTGTCACAAATCGCTTTTATATAGGCTGGAATGTCAATTTCAACAGGGCAACCAGAAGTACAAGGATGTGTAGGACATTGAAGACATCTGTTAGCCTCAGCAAGTGCCATTTCCTCTGTGTATCCCAGAGCTACTTCGGAAAAGTTCTTAATTCTTTCTTCAGGCGATTGCTCAGGCATAGGAACGCGGTCTTTTACAGCCATGATAAATCACCTACTTCTTTTTTGAAAAGATCCAGAGCAATTCTTTCCTGTTCCTGGTATTGATGTTGCCTTTTTATAAGCTCGTTCCAGTTAACAAACCTACCGTCAAATTCTGGACCATCTACACAAGCGAATTTCATGCTTCCGTTCACTTCTACTCTACAAGCTCCACACATTCCCGTGCCATCAACCATGATGGGATTCAGTGATACCCAGCAAGGGATTTCCGCACGCGAGGCAATTGCAGAAACGAATTTCATCATGATGGTTGGACCTATTGCCCATATTCTATCAAAGTTATTTCCTTTGCTTAATAACTCTTCAAGCCTATGGGTAACCAATCCTTTCTTTCCTAAAGAACCATCATCAGTTGTGATAATCAATTCATGGGCTGTTCTTTTGAATTCTTCAAGAAGTATGAGCTGTTCAGAAGTAGAAGCACCTATGATTGCAGTAATGCGATTTCCGGCTTCTTTTAAAGCTTTCATTATGGGCAAAAGCGGAGCGGCGCCAACACCACCACCAATCAGACAAATTTCTCCGTAAAATTCAATTTCACTGGGGTTACCCAGTGGGCCAACTACTTCAAGAACCTCATCGCCCTCATTCAGTGTAGCCAATTTATAAGTGCTTTTTCCAACACATTTCACAATAACCCTTACTGCACCATCTGAAACACCTGCGATGGTGAGTGGAATGCGTTCTCCTCTTTCATCAATGCGAATAATCAGGAACTGACCGGGTTTAGAAAAAACCGGCAATGTGGGATGTGCTATAAAATAATCGTAAATGCCAGTGGCAAGCTTTGCTTTTTTCAATATTTTGTGAGACATATTTTCTCCCCTTTTCAATATATACCAAATCAATAATATCAAAAAAATCAACATTTGAAAAAAAGGGCTGCTCTTTAAAGCAGCCACAGGGGGTAATGGAAAAGGGGGGTAAAAATAATTATGCAAATTCATACCAACCGGTAGAGATGTTTTGACTAAGCTTTATGATAAGCTGTATCTGTACGCAAAAAATTTTCCCCGGATGTGGTTATAGCATAGGGATTATGTTATGCTTCCTAAAGGAGGGATTTTTATAAAGAAGATATTATGGATTTTCCTTCTTCCGCTAATTGTGGTAGGAGCATGTAATTATTTCTCCGGTTACAATCTAACAATTGACAACATCACTTTGGATGCAACCAGGTGCAATTATTCAGTTACTGTAACCGGACAAAAGCAAAAAAAACCTGATATTCTAATAACTATTGGAAAAGTGCCAGAAGACTCGAAGGATGGTATTATAACGCAATCCGAAACTGGCGAGTTTTTCATAGACGAAGATGGAACCATTACATTATACTTCACTCTCATATCGGGAAGAAGATTTCTTTCCACCCCTCTAGCCACTACTGTGAGGGTTTATAATTCAACGCTCGAAGCTCCTTCAATAAAGGAATCCACTATTAGAGACGGGAATCTCATTCTTTCTCTTTACAGCCAATCTGAAGCCATTATGGAATATCGGGTAAAAATTGGTTCCAAAATATACACCAGTAAATCCGGCTTTTTTAATATTCCTTTGCCTACACAACCAAAAATGCCTATTGAATGCTTCAGCATAAGAAAAGATGGGGTGAGCTCCAAACCTGTGAAATTGAATATAGATTTATACACTAATGAAAAGCCTTCAATAAATTTGCTCTTACCACAGCACTATGATGGTGGTAAAATACCCGCGGAATTTCACGATGATTGGACCCCTCCTCGGAAGTTAACAATTGAAGCCTCCGCCGATGGAATTCCTTTGCTTTTCGATGGAAACGCTTTGTTTCCATTGTTCGAATTGCCAAGCGGCAGGCATTTTATTCATGTGAAGGTAACTGACGAAGCTGGACTTAGTACCATAACTTCCTTACAGGCTGTGGTAAAGAAAACCTTGCTTAAAGAGATTGCAGAGCTTTATATAGAAGAAGGAGGCACCTTCAGGAAAGCTTCCTGGAAACTGCCTTCTTCCGTTAATCGCGCGGTTTTGCAAGTAATAAAGGCTGGAGAATGGAAAAAAATTATGGAAATTGGCTCAGAGGGTTCTGTAAGGATTCCTTCAGAATATATGAGTGATGTTGGGGATATTTATAGACTATCTCCACAAGAGGGAGATATGATGTTCCTACCCTCTGTCCCGGTTTTCGCAAAATTGGAACAATCAAGACGTGTTACTTCAAGCTTCATTGTTTCACTTTATGGCAGAGATGTGACACTCCCTTCTGGCGGAGTCTACAATTTTCAGGGAAATATAGCGGTGAAATCAGGTTCACTATTAAGAATTGAATCATCAACCAATATAAATCTTTCCAGAAAAAGTACTCTCTTGGTGAATGGAGTATTGGAAATTGATGGTCGGAGGGGAGAAGTGATAATCTCTTCATACGGGAGTCCGGCTATTATACATGTTGGAAAGAATGGCACTTTGATAGCAAGAAATGTGGACTTTAAAAATGTTGAAATTGTTGCAGATAGCGGAGCAGTAATCGTATTCGAAAATTGCAAGATAGCTGCAGATGTTACACTCGATGTGTCATCTATTCAAATATATGGTTCAAGTATCAATGGCTCTTTGAAGATAAGCAATTCCAGTGAGCTGTATCTTTTCAATTCATACGTTTCCGGCAATTTTGAGCTGTATGGCATAAAAAAAGGCATTTTCAGTAACACGCATTTCAATTCAAAGAAAGGCTCAATAAGCAAAAGCATTATTAAGCTCTTTAACAGTGAATGTTCCGCTGGGGAATTATATGTATCCAGTTCATCCCATGTGTTTTTTTATAGTTCATCGCTGAAAATAAAGAAATGTCTTATTGATGGCGCGTCTGAGCTATATGTGGAAAGCTCGGAATTTTTCTGCGATGAAGAGCTGACTGTCAATAACTTTTCCAGGATTGTTATACCCGAAAAGTTAAAAGACAAAATACAACTGGAAAAAGAAAATACCTCAGAGATCTTCTTGCACAGTGGTGATTAAATGCAACGAGAATTTGATCCTTCACCGATTAGGAAGCTGACATTCGAACAAAGTCTACCCGAAGGCAGAACAAATCACGCTACTGTTGTGTTGGCTCTTTATTCAAAAATTCCACGAAACGCAAAAAAAGTACTGGAACTTGGCAGTGGAAGCGGTGCGGTATCAATATTTCTTGCACATACATATGGTTGCGAAGTTGTAGGCATAGAAAAAAATGAGATTCTTGTTTCAATTGCACGGAAAAACGCAGATTTGAATGGGGTAATGGAAAAGGTAAGATTTATAAATTGCCCGGTTGGAGAAGTAACAAGGCACCTAGAACTGGAAAGTTTTGATGTCGTTGTTTCGAATCCTCCACATCTTTTGCATGCTGGAAAAACTAGCCCCTATACTGAAAGAAACAGCTGGCGACGACTTGATGAAGAAACTGCACATAAATTTATCGAAGCGGCAAGAAAAATGTTAAAGAACAGGGGACTATTTCACTTTTTATTGCATCCCAGAGATTTGATTCGCTGGATAAGATTTCTCGAATCAGAAAAGTTTGGTATCCACAGACTATTACCGATTTACGGCAACTTGGAAAAACAAGCAAGACTGATTTTGATTTCGGGAAGAAAGAACTCGAGTTCCGAACTAGTTGTAGAGTCTCCATTGATATTTAGCAGGGAGGAAAGATGATGTTTGTTTCGTTTGAAGGCATCGATGGTTCTGGAAAATCAACACAGGTGAAGTTGTTTATTGAATATCTTGAAAGGACCGGTTATGAATATCTCATTATAAGAGAACCCGGCGGGACAAGAGCTGGTGAGGACATCAGGAAAATTCTTTTACATCACGATTATCAACTCTTTCCTGAAACAGAGCTTCTTCTCTTCATGGCTTCAAGAAGTCAAATTGTAAGGGAAATCATATTCCCTGCGCTCAAAATAGGGAAAATTGTTATCGCCGATCGATTTCTTGACTCTTCTGTCGCTTATCAAGGATACGGGCGAGGACTTGGTGTTGAAATGGTTAAAAGGCTTAACGAACTGGCTACCGGGAATTTGAAGCCGG
>NZ_CEYIHJ010000124.1:3348-5797 GCF_982836095.1 Kosmotoga sp. | reverse complement strand
TGTTTTCTGAAGCGAGAGCAGCAGCAGTGTATTGCCATAACATATAACCCGAATTCAGACCCTCCTCACCACTGGTTAAGAAATCTGGAAGATCGTTCAATTTCGGGTTAACAAGCCTGTCTATTCTGCGCTCCATCATGTTTGCCATATCCGTGAGCGCAATGGACAGGAAATCCATAACCAGTGCTATTGGTTCACCATGGAAATTTCCGCCTGAAATTGCATCACCGTTTTCAAAAATCAATGGATTATCTGTTGCGGAGTTTATTTCAATTTCTAGTACCTTTTTTACATACAGTATGGTATCATAAACCGCTCCATATACTTGTGGAATAGTCCTTAAAGTGTAAGGATCCTGAACTCTATCACAGTCTAAGTGGGAACGTCTTATTTCACTACCTTCCAGGTTTTTTAAAAGCGTTTTGGCGACAAAGCTTTGTCCAGGATGTGGTCGAGCTTCGTGCACTCTGAGGTCAAAAGGAGAAGTACTCCCTTTGAGAGCGTCAACCGACATTGCTGCTACTGTAATTGACTCATAAAACAGTTTTTCCACTATGTGAACAGAACAGCTCGCGATTCCAGCCATAAACGCTGTACCATTTAGCAAACTCAAGCCTTCCTTTGAAGCGAGTGTCAAAGGTTTGATGCCCAGTTGCTGTAATACATTGGAAGTTGGCTGTTTCCTACCATCAAAGAACACTTCGCCTTCCCCGATAAGTGCGAGCGCTATGTGTGCCAAAGGTGCAAGATCACCACTGGCTCCCACCGATCCCTGCTCTGGAACAACGGGTATAATATCGTGATTGAGAAAATCAACGATTCTTTCGACAACCACCGGTCGAATGCCTGAGTAACCTTTGCAAAGAGAATTGGCTCTGATAAGCATAACAGCTCTTACGAGTTCCGGGGCTAATGGAGTGCCAACACCTGCGGCGTGAGACCGAACAATGTTAACCTGTAATTCCTCTATCTTTTCTGGGCTTACCTTCTTGTTTGCAAGTATGCCAAATCCTGTGTTTACACCATAAATGGTCTTCTCTAGCTGATGATTTTCAAGCGCTTTACGGCTTTTATTCAAATGAGCAACTGTCTCCGGAGCTATTTCAACCCTTTCTCTTTTGAAAGCAACATTGTAAACATTTTCCACGGTAAGAGAATTCCCGTTGAGTACCAACTTTGACACCTCCAATTACTGTATTATCTGACCCATTCAAGTCCGGGAATCTTGACTTTCTTTTCCAAGCGACCGAAAAGCCATGTAAAGAATAGTATCACAATAAGATAAATTACAGCGACAACTAAATAAACCTCAAAAAACTGGAAATTCCTGCTCGCTATGAATTTTGCCTGAGCCATTAGTTCAGGAGCTCCAACTATATAAGCCAGAGATGTATACTTCAAGAGATATATGAACTCATTAGTCCAGGCAGGTATGACGCGCCTCAGCGCCTGAGGCATGATTACATGAATGATGGCTTGTTTTCTTGTCATTCCAAGCGATCTCGCAGCAATCATTTGGTTTCTGCTAATAGAGAGAATAGATCCTCTTAAGTACTCAGCCTGATAAGCACCACTGTTGATTATAAAGCCTATTATAGCCGCAGTAAAGGGTGAAGGCTTAAAACCATAGGGCGGGAGTCCAAAATACAAGATAAAGAGTTGAACCAGCAGAGGTGTTCCTCTTATAATCTCTATGAATCCGGTTGAAATTATCCTCAGGAATTTGTTTCCATATATCCTTGAAAGAGCTAATGCGATGCCTAAAATAAAACCTCCTAATACCGAAATCAGAGTCATCTCCATTGTTACGCCAAGCCCCTTAAGGAGAACAGGCCAGAATTTTTCAACAATGTTTATAATCCTTTCAAGCATTACCATATCAATCGCCTTCTCCGTATAGTTCCGAGAGTTTGTTCAAAAATTGGCGAGTTCTTTCGTTTTCAGGATTCTTAAACAATTTTTCGGGCGACCCCTGCTCCACGATATAACCGTTTTCCATGAAAATAATCTCGTCAGAAACCGACCTTGCAAACCCCATTTCGTGTGTAACCACAAGCATGGTCATACCGCTCTCTGCGAGGTCCTTCATCACATAAAGCACCTCACCAATCAATTCCGGGTCAAGCGCAGATGTAGGTTCATCAAAGAGAATTATTTCCGGTTCCATGGCAAGTGCTCTGGCAATACCCACTCTTTGCTTTTGGCCTCCAGAAAGTTGTGCGGGATAGAGATCGGCTTCACGTTCAAGTCCGACTTTCCTTAATTGTTCAAGCGCTTTTTCTCTCGCCACGTTTTTATCTAGTTTTTTTACCTTTGTAAGGCCTATCATTACATTTTTAAGGGCAGTTAAGTGGTTAAAAAGACCAAAATCCTGAAAAACAAACCCAATCCTTTGGCGAATTTTGTTCATATCTTTAGCCTGAGTTATGAGTTCATCCTTTAACCATAC
>NZ_CEYIHJ010000124.1:0-3338 GCF_982836095.1 Kosmotoga sp. | reverse complement strand
CCTTCATCCGGGTTTACAAGCTGATTTATACAGGCCAAAAGGGTGCTTTTCCCCGTACCACTTGGACCGATGATAACCTTTGTCTCACCTTCCTTTACGTTGAAGCTAACGCCCTTCAGAACTTCTTTTTCACCAAAACGCTTTTTTAAATTCATAACTCTCAACAAAGGATTGTTTTTCATCTTATACTCTCCTTTAGCTCAAATCCCGGAACGGAAAAAAACTCTTCGAGTTTTTTCAAGCTTCTGTTTACTGCGAAAGTTATGACGAAATAGATAGCCGCAATGGTCAAATAAATCAACATTGGCTCATAGCTGGTAGAAATAATATAACCGCCCTGTCTCAATAATTCAGTGACTCCCAAAGCATATGCCAGTGAAGAATCTTTTAAAACAATGGTGAATTCATTGGCCCAGGGTGGCAAAGCTATTCTAAAGGCTTGTGGCAGGACGACATACCTGAATCCTTGAAATTTCGTCATACCAAGCGAACGAGCAGCTCTCATCTGGGTGGCGCTGATAGACTCTATAGCTCCCCTGAATATTTGGGATTGGTAAGCTGCACTTCTGATGCCAAGTCCCAGAATCACAGCAGTGAAAGGCGAAAATCTTATGCCGGCTCTCGGAAATCCGTAAAAGATGAGAAATAATATAACCAGCTCCGGAATGCTTCTGAAGATCCGCTCATAGACGATAACAAAAGCTTTAAATACCTTTCCACCGTATACTTGTCCAAAGGAAAGGGGCAGGGCAATTGCCAGCCCCAACCCCAACGATAGGAACGTTATTTTTAACGTTACCCATGTGCCTTTCAGTAGAGTTGGAAAGGAATTTAATATTAGCGAGAACTTGTCGATGCTAATCCCTTCCCTTCTTCATAGATTAGAAATACTTTGAAATTATTTCTTCTATCTCGCCTGATTCCTGAAGGCGTTTGATTCCCTCGTTTATCAAATTTAAGAGTTCCTTGTTCCCTTCAGGTACAGCTATACCGTATTCTTCACCTGTTTTGATAATGCCAACAATTTCGACTGGCCGGCTCTTAGCATACATTTCCGCAACAGGTGAATCGAGCACAATCGCATCAACATTTTCATTTACAAGATCAGTCATAGCCAGCACGAAGGTTTCATATCTTTTGAAATGTCCGGTAAGAATTTTCGTATCTACAAGATTTTCCTCAACCCATAAATCAGCCGTTGTGCCTGTTTGGACTCCCACATTGTGCTTACCGAATAGAACGGTAATATTGATGCCTGACCCCTTTTTCACTACTACGCTTTGGTCGGCTACCCAATAAGGTGTAGAAAAATCCACAACCTGCTCCCGGTCATCAGTGATCGTCATTCCGGCAATAACCATATCAAGGTTACCAGAAGCCAGAGCGGCAATAAGAGAATCAAAGGCCATGTCCACTATCTTTACTTCAAAGCCCATTTCATCTGCTATCGCTCTGATCAAATCCATGTCAAAGCCAACAAATTCACCGTTTTCAACATACTCAAATGGCGGGAAATCCGCACTGGTACCAACCGTATAGGTTTTTCCAAAGGCAAAAACAGCAAGAAGAACCAAAAGAACTACGAGAAAACCTTTTTTCATTACCTCACCCCCAAAATAATGGTGTCAGAATATTCTGAAGTAAAATCCCAGACTGATAGAAAATTCGTCGTTTAAGAAACTGAAATTACCAGCGGGGTTAAAGGGGAAGAACACACTATGATTGCCATCTGAAATCTTTACCCCTGCCGCTTCAATATTAAAATCTAAAAGACCTGGATAGTAAGCCACAGATAACCAAAAATCTCCTTGGTGAAATGTGGAATAAAATCCGGAACGGAAGTTATAAATCCTGTGAAGAAAGGTAACGTCTGTTTCAGTTGGATCAAATATTTGGTCGTTAAATGTGATATAGTAGGGATCAGCACTCAAGGGGCTAACAAGGGTATTGTGGTAATGATATGAAAGGATTCTAAGTGCGTAACCGCTTTCAAAATTTCTCCTGACAGTTCCCATCCTGAACTCATTTCTCCCGCCGCCTAAAAACATAGCCATATCAAGCCAACACGATATGTTGAGTATGCCAATGCTGTTAGATATGCCAAAGGCGAGAGAGTGAGTCGCACTGAGATGAAGTGGAGGCTCGTTAATGGTGAAATCATATGGTCTGTACTGGTCGTCGTTGAAACTTATAATCGAATTCCAACCAGAATAGCTGATCTCATATGGACTATAAAAGCCGACTATGCCAAACTTCATCTGTGCAATGGTTATAATCGAGAAAAGGAGAAAAACAAAGATAAGGACTTTTTTCATATAACCGCCTCCTCTTTAAGATTATACTATCTGAAACACAAATCCCGACAAGTGATGATACGATGTAACAGAAACGAGAAAAATTTCTCTATTATTAAAACGAAAGTTTGACCATAAATATGAAGTGGAGTGAGAGAATGAAAATCGGTGTTGCGATGAGTGGAGGCGTTGATAGTGCTGTGGCTGCTGCGCTGTTGACGGAAATGGGTCACGATGTAGTGGGATATCATATGAAAAACTTACCCGATAGGCTCTTTGAAATAGTGCCAGAGACTAAAAAAGTTTGTTGCAGCCCTTCGGATACAACTGACGCTTTCAAAATTGCTAAAACCCTTGGAATAAAGCTAAAAATAATCAGGCTAGATGAACTATTTAGGAAGCATATAATAAATTATTTTATAGAAGAGTACAAATACGGAAAAACGCCAAATCCATGTGTACTATGCAATGATTATATAAAATTTGGTGCACTGATGGATAAAGCCTTAGAAGATGGTATGGAGATGTTTGCCAGTGGTCACTACGCTCGAATAATTAAACATCCTACCTATGGTATTTCTCTGGCAAAGGGAAAGGCAGATCATAAAGACCAGGCGTATTTTCTTTCAAGAATAAAAAAAGAAAGATTGGGCAAAATACTCTTTCCAGTGGGCGAACTCACAAAAGAGGAAATCAGGCAAAAAGCAAAAGATCTTGGTTTACCGGTGCATAAAAAGAGGGAAAGTCAGGAACTTTGCTTTATACCGGACAATGATTACCGCCGATTTTTAAATGCTGAAGGAGTAAAATTGCCCGAAGGAGATATTGTTGACACAGAAGGAAATATCATAGGAGCACATCACGGACTTTCCTTCTACACGATTGGCCAGCGAAGAGGTTTAGGAATTTCTTCAAGAGAAAAACTCTATGTGATCGACATAGATACTATTAAAAACCATCTTATCGTAGGTCCCTATGAAAAAACGTTGAAAAAGCGATTTATCGCAGCTAAGCCCAACTGGTTCATAGATATTGACAATGCAG
>NZ_CEYIHJ010000123.1:3337-5982 GCF_982836095.1 Kosmotoga sp. | reverse complement strand
CTTGTTGGTGAGGTAGAAGTAAGGGTTCCGGTGCTTAAATATTCGATAATAAGTACGTTGGAGGAGATGTATTATGCCAACATAAAAGCACCTGAAAAATGGAAAAGCTATTATGAAAATGTAAGCGCCGATTCCAGAGCTCATTATCTCTGGTTATTGGACACTTATTATGTTATGCCTTCTGAAATGAAAGAAAACCTGAAAACCATCTTTGAAAACACCCACGCATGGCGTTTGTTGAATATTGCTACACTGCTCTCAGATGAAAGCACCATAGATGACCTTGTGAGAGTTTATAAAGGTGCAATCGTAGGCCCAAATAGCCTTCCAATGAATGTTAGAAGTGCATTGGGAGAATTGTTGCCATATTACTATGAAACTTTTTTCAAAAACTATTTCGAGGAAAATGCTCCTAAGTTCGAAGAGATTGCAAAACAAATGACAGAAGAAGCAAGGGAATATCCAAATCCATATCAATTCATCGCTGAAAACAGCGGGATAGATCTGGGTGAAAGCAAGTGCTTGTTTTACTATACTTTTAGGGAAGTAGGTGCATACGGCTTTAGACTTGATGAGCTGAGGATTTCGACCCTTCAGAGAGATGTGGATAGCATTGAAAAACTCTTTTTTACTCCTTTACATGAATACAGCCACGAATTCTTCCAAACTTTTACCGGTTCTAACGAGTTTAGGGAACTGGCCGAAGAGCTAAAAGTCAAAGATCCTCAATTTTATGATTACTGGTATTCGAATGAGAACCTGCGCAATTCATATTCCTGGCGAGGCTTTTGTGAAGAAAATCTCGTTGAAGGTTTCGCAAAATTCCTTCGGGATAAATTCTATGGTTTCGTTCAAGAGCATAGAGCTTTTTATTACTATGATATGGGTTTCTATGAATACCTTAAAGCTACAGGTTTCTCTCCGGAGAAAATCTCGCTCAAAGAAGCATCTTTAGAGTTTTACCGTGTGAAATGCAAATAATATCTCACTTAGTGTGCTAAGATTTCTTATAAGGTTTTGAAAGGGGGTCGAGCAGTTTGCTTAGCTGGATTATTGCTTTCATATCCATCGCAGTGGTTTTCGTGCTATCAATAACAATATCAAAGCTATACAAAGAGCTAAAAAAGAACCTCGAAGAGAAGGTAAAATTAGAGCACTTCAAGGAAGAAAACGAAAAGCTCAGCGGTGAAGTTGAGAGCTTAAGGCAAGATAATGAGAAGTTGAAAATAGAAAAAGCGAAATTCCAGGAACAAATCAATTCTCTTAACGAAAAGCTCGATTGGCTCGAAAAAACCAAAGCCGAACTGAGAGATAGTTTCAAAGCTCTTGCAAGCGACGTAACCTCAAAAAACACAGAGGATTTTCTCAAACAGGCTAATGATAAGCTTAAGGACCTTCTTTCCCCTTTGAAGAACAACCTTGATACGCTTCAAAAAAACATCGTTGAAATTGAAAACAAACGTGAAAAAGCATACGGCGGATTGGAAAAGCATCTCCAGGAGCTTACCCGGACCAATAATGAATTACAAACAGGGATAACAAAGTTGAACAGCTCTCTCAAATCCTCCACATCCAGAGGGCGCTGGGGAGAATACCAGCTCAAACGCATTGTTGAACTTGCCGGCATGACAGCGCATATAGATTTTGAAGAGCAGGAATCAAACGAAGAAGGCCGGCCAGACATGGTAATAAAGCTACCAAACGGCGGGGAGATTCCAGTAGATGCCAAAACTCCATTAAATGCCTACCTTGAGGCTATGGAAGTTCAAGATGAAAGGACCAGAAAAGATAAGCTCAAAAAACATGTAAAAAGCATAAAAGACACCATAAAAGCTCTCAGTTCAAAGGCTTACTGGGAACAGTTTAAAGAATCGCCCGATTTTGTGATAATGTTCATACCCATAGAAGCCGCTGTGAGCACAGCCTTTGAAATTGACCCCGGGCTTTTGGAATTGGCCATTAGCAAAAAAGTACTTATCACTACCCCGATTACCTTGATTGCACTTTTGAAATCAGTTGCGTATGGCTGGCAACAATTCCAGCTTGCGGAAAACGCAAAAAAAATCGCCGAAGAGGGCAAGGAATTGTATAAAAGGCTCAATAGATTTCTCAACAATATTGATGATGTAGGAAAAAAACTAACTGCACTTGTCAAAACATACAACACGGCGGTAGGCTCCCTTGAAGGGCGTTTGTTACCGGGCGCAAGAAGGTTCAAAGAAATTGCCGAAATAACAGATGAAGAACCAAGTCTTCAACCATTAGAAGTAGAACCAAGACCACTGAATGCCCCGGAACTCAAAAACGAAAAATAAGGCAGTGAACTGCAGATATTTTCAGTAATTCTTTAAAGGGCTTTTATAAGACTTTTGAATACAGTTTCACAGAACCTGAGCAGTCCCTTCTCGTAATTATAAAATCAGTTGTATTGAGGAGGGATTCTTATGAAAAAGTCGATTGTAGTAATTTCGTTCTTGCTTATAGGTATTTTCTCTTTTTCTTCCAGCAGTTGGGGTACTCTCTTTCCAGAATTTGCTACCAATGCTCCTGTGTGGTTAAAAGAAGGTTTGAGAATCAGCTTTTATGCAATGACTGCCACGATAAAACCCGGCGGTGGTTTGCCTGATGCCGCTTCATCTGGAGCG
>NZ_CEYIHJ010000123.1:0-3237 GCF_982836095.1 Kosmotoga sp. | reverse complement strand
GACTGCCACGATAAAACCCGGCGGTGGTTTGCCTGATGCCGCTTCATCTGGAGCGGGAATATTGCAAGTGGACATTGTTGCTTTAGAAGAAGGGAATGTCGTGCTTTTGCAAACGTATTATCTGGAATCCAAGGGACAATACTTCCCTTCAATAACTACAGGTGGTGTGGAAAAATGTGGTATTTGCGATTATTGGATGAATCCTGTCGTATTTAAGCACCTTGACCGGTTTCAATCAGAAAATTCTGTCGCTGCGGAAATGCCTTTCCAAATGGGTGGAAAAACTATTCAAGGGGTCAGGATCGAATACAAAACAGAATCCGGAAAAAACGTGTATATGTATGACAAAGAAACGGGGGTGCTACTGTACTGGCAGCTCCATGTCCCGTCTGGCGGAAATGTCCAATCCAGCCATTTACAATTTATTTCCAGCAGGCTTGTCGCGATTCCGTGGGTTGGAATTAACAGGGAAATCACAACTGTTCCGGCAAAAGGTTATACTGGCGCTTATACTGTAAACATTCCTGGCAGTTACCCCACTTCCTTTCCTATGCAGGTAAAGATTGCAGTTGTAGCTTCAGGCAAAAATTGGGATTTATTCAAAACAACCGTCTCCCAGTATGATACGCTTCCCTCTGAAATATACAATGTCTGTGGAAATGCACAGTTAAACGGTCCTTTGTGGATTCCTATTGCCGCTCTTGCTCAAATTCCGCAAGATCAGATTCTTGATTATGACGAATTAACAAAAATCAAGACTTCAGTTATTTACAAAGGAACATTGGATAATCATATGAATGCAGTGGTTATCCAACAATCTGGAGCGAATTTCTTTCAGCAGTTTGCCTACAATCTCGCAACTGGAAAGCTATCCTACATGAAAATCCAAACCCCAAATGGCTTTGGATACAATACGATAGAGCTGGAAGTTGCAGAATAGTTCGAAAGAAACAAATCTGTATAAATCAAACTCTTCCCATTTTCACAGAGGAACTGGCATAGTTTTGCAGCAGTCCAGTCTTTGTGGGACTGTTATTTGCCAAATAAACATAGCATAACAGGTCCGAAACAAATGCTTAATTATATTGCGTTTTTTCGGTTAACAGAACAAATAATTATGAAAACTCGAATTACGTTGTAATTTTTAGAAAAAATATCATGTGTATTTTTAGAATATGGGAGGAATTATGAGAAAAGGATTCACACTTGTTGAAATGCTTATCACGATGTTGGTTTTTTCTATAACTTTAGTCGCCATAATGTCCTTTTTCACCAAAACAGCAGGGACATCGCTGAAGGCTTTGAACAGGGTTGATACCTATGGAGATCTATTTGAAGCAAATAGCATCTTACAGCAAGAAATCTCAAAGGCTGGTCCGGACATAAGGTACATAAATCTTGTCAAAGTAAAAGGAGAAACAAAGTATAGAGGTCTCAGGTATTCAGTTTTTATCCCGCTGACAAAAACCAAAATCACCAAGCAGATTTATTTCTACAATGGGAAAATAAAAGTATGGGAAAAGAATTTCCAGACTTCTGATTTTTCAAAAGAAAAGGTGATTACAGTAAATAACCTCGAACCCTCTGGTGTAAATATAATATTGTCTACAACTCCTAAAGAAGGATTGGAGTTTGAGTTTACTTCTCTTGGAACACGAAGCATTAGTTATAAGATCACCATAAATAAGAATGGAACTAAGTATGAACACAAATCGTCTGTTTTTCTAATAAACATCCGTTGAAATTTGCCACTTTTAAGAGGAGGCAACATGAATATAAGGAAGACTGGATTGAGTTTAATAGAGATGCTTATTACTTTGCTTGTGATTTCAGCAATTTTGGTAGTGGTTTTTCAGGTTTTTGTTTCTGTCAATTCTAATTTGCATGATGCTTATAGCAACATGCGAGATTTTAACGATATAAGAAGAGGGATATCAGCCTTATGGGCTCTTGATAACACAGGAACCCCCACGGATTTTACCAATCTTACTCGTTATCAAAAATTGGATGAATTTTTTCAGGAATTGAAGAATGAAGGAATTTCAGATGAAGTAATCGATTATCTGTCTGAAAACCTGGAATTTTGGCAATTAGCACCAGATAAGAGCCAAAAAATTTATCTCGCAGTTAGGCCTCTCGCTTCCTGGCGTTGAAAGGGTGACTTAAATGAGAAAAAAAGGAGTCGTCTTACCGCTTTCAATTATATTGATGCTTTTTATTTCAATAATGGCTTTAACACTTTTGAAGTCAACTACACGAAGAACTGAACACCTTTTCAACAATATAAACAAGGCAGAATTGCAGTTATGCGCAGGAAATGTTTTCTTTGCCAATTATTCGTATGTGCAAAAGAAGTTCATGGATTATAGTTCATTGATTTTAAGCAATTATCCTGAATACACAAAAGCTGCGACGACACCGGCTTTTTATAAAGAATTTCTAAGCACCTTCAATTCTAATACCCTTGAAAACCAGGGCTGGAGAGAACTGTTCAGCAAATTCAGTGACACCACGTACTACATCCCGCGTGTTGACCTTGAAACCCTTTTTTCAAAACTGGCTAATAATTTGGATGTGCAAGTTGTTATGATTCCCCACAAAAGCTTTCCTAGTACCCTTTTAACTGTAGTTAGAGTGAAATCAAAGAGGGCAAGCACTTATCTATGGGGGCTTGTAACTACGAAATATTTCAGCAATTGGGGGAGATTTGAACTTGAAAGCAATTCGACAGCACGATGGGTGGCTGGGTCGGTGCTTTACGGTCCTATGTTCTTTGGGTCTATGGGTACAGGAAATGGGGGGCTTAGAGCCGAATTTACAATTCCGCCGGATACTTCTAACTTAAATAGCTATGGGCCTGTATTCAACGGTGAAATTTGGTATGAAACCTGGAATTTTGACTTGCATCTAAATCCAAGCCTCCAGCAATCAATGCGGAAAATCAGGGTTGATCAAGATGGAGATGGTATATATGAAACAAACCTGGGAAATAAAAGCTATGCAGTTTATAGCACTCAAGATGCCACATGGATTTATATAGACGGTTTTAAGAATGTTATAGAAGCAAACACGTTTAGTGTAGATGGGGGTTATTTATATGCAAATGGGCAAGTAAAAGATTTCATGCCAGATGGATATTCTGAAGACTTCAATCAGAAATATCTTTCTTGGTTTCTTCCTGCTGGAACTATGAAAGTCGATGAAGATACAACTTACTATTTTGGTCAGTTTATGGCT
>NZ_CEYIHJ010000122.1:0-5998 GCF_982836095.1 Kosmotoga sp. | reverse complement strand
TGCAACCTGGGATCCTGCGAAAGCCATGTTTGGCGCATATCTTTTCGGTGGTGTAACTGCCCTGGGGCTCAGGATGCAAGCTGCTGGAACGACTATTTCTTCACATATACTGATGATGTTTCCATATATCCTCACGGTGGCTGTGCTGTTCTTCACTTCCACTGAAAAGATCAAGCTAAAGGTAGGGGCTCCTGCTGCTCTTGGTGTCCCGTACTCGAGAGAAGAAAAAACCTGATCATTCCTTGCAGAATACCATCACAAGAAATCCACTAAACATTATGGCAATCCCCATGACTGAGAACATTTGCACGTAGGAATAGGAGGCGATAATGCCAGCTACAAGTGGCCCAAACATCTGGCCAAGTGATCTTGAAGAACGCAAAACTCCAAGGAGTTCCGCTGTTCTTTCCCTGGGAGAATGGGTAACCACAAAAGTAGAAGCGCCATTTATAAAAGCACCAAAAGCTATCCCCAATGAAAAGTAGGCAATAGCAACTGTTATCCAGCTGTTTCCTATGGCAAATAGTAGTGTTGTCAAAGACGTTAAGAGCATCCCAAAAACTGTACTGCTCTTGGCTTTTATCTTCCCAATTAAACGTCCAAAGTAGATATGTGAAAATATCTGAATGAGTGGATTTATGGCTGTAAGGATAACTGCCAGGGATTTTGAAAGTCCCATTTCTTCCGTTAAGTACACTGCGATTAAAGAAGTTGACCCTGTTATGCCAAATTGGCGCATAAAACTTCCGATATATATCGCCCAGACACCATTTTTCAACATAGGAGATGGATCCGAAACAAGAGGGAAGAAAGCGGCAATAATATTTCGTTTCTCAGCTTTTTTTGCAGCCGCTTTCCTGTTTATGCCTTTCATGAGGAATATCGGAATTGCAACAGATAGCGCTATAATTGAAAAGAAAAAGATGACAGATCTGACCGATAACCAGAGCAGGAGAACTGAAAGCAAAACTCTTCCCAGAAACATCCCAAAAGAATTCGCGGCATTTAACAATGAAATCTCTTTTGAAGTCGAGGATACGCTTTCATCTTCCGCAAACTCAGTGCTAAGAGACATTGTTATTGGTTGAAAGGCAGAGCTGAAAAATGCGGTAACAGCGCCGAGAATAATAAATTGATAAGATAGTTGCATAAAAGCATATAGAAAATAAAGCACTCCTGGAACCAGTAAAGTCGCAGTAAGCAATAATTTCCTGTTTGCAGCTTTATCGGAAATTGCTCCCCATATTGGCGAGCCCAGGGTATTAAAGGCACCTCTGACAGTAGCGAGGGCACTTATTACAACAACAGAGACTCCCAGCTCTCTGAGTCTGAGCTGGAGCAAAATGCCAAAACTCAAAACGGCTGTAAACCTCAGGATCGCTGCTATAAGAAGCGGGATTCTGTCTTTCAACCTAATCACCTTTGTTAGGTAAACTTACTAAATCATACCACAATATAGAAGGGAGATAAAGCATGAGAGCAGAAATCGTTTCTGTGGGAACCGAACTTCTTCTTGGAAACATAGTCAATACCAATGCCCATTATCTCTCAAAGAGGTTGGCTGAACTTGGGCATTTTGTTTACAGGCAGACGGCGGTTGGTGATAACGCCAAAAGGCTTTCAGAAGTGTTAAAGGAAGCTCTTGAACGTGTTGAGCTTGTGGTGATAACAGGCGGTTTGGGGCCAACACAAGACGATCTCACCAAGGAAACTGTAGCGAAACTATTCGGGCTTGACCTTCAACTCGATGGAGCTTCATTACAGCGCATAAAAGAGAGAACGGGTGAAACGGTCCTTTCAAAAGCAAATCAGAAGCAGGCATATATTCCAGAGGGAGCCATAGTTCTTCCAAACGACGTGGGAACAGCTCCCGGTTGCATAATCGAAAAGGGCGAAAAAGCTATTGTACTGCTGCCAGGCCCCCCTCGAGAGATGAAGACGATGTTTGAAAAATATACTGTTAAATACTTAGAAAAACATAGCAGCGAGGTTCTGGTATCAAAGGTATTGAGGATTTTCGGTATTCGTGAAAGTCAGCTTGCAGGCATTCTGAAAGACTTTTTTGAGAGCTACGAAAACCCGACAGTGGCTCCATACGCCTTGGAAGGGGAAGTAACGATAAGGATAACAGCCAGGGCAAAGGGCAAATCAGAAGCTGAAAAATTGATCATGCCTGTTGAGTCGGAAATAAGAAAAAAACTTGGGGAATATATATACGCAGAAGGCGACACAACAATGGAAGAAGTAGTGATCGAATTGCTAAAGAAAGCTGGCTTATCAATTTCCACAGCTGAATCATGTACCGGTGGGTTGGTATCTTCAAGGTTGATTAACGTTCCGGGCGCCTCCGAGGTTTTCAAAGAGGGTGTGATAGCATACAGCAACGAATCAAAAAAGAATTTGCTTGGAGTCGCTTCTGAAACCCTGAGAACTTTCGGTGCAGTTAGCCCAAGAACCGCCATTGAAATGGCAAGAGGGATTGCAGCGGTTTCCGGTTCAAATATCGGGTTGGCAACCACTGGCATAGCGGGGCCCGGAGGTGGAACAAAAGAAAAGCCCGTTGGTCTGGTGTACGTCGGATTGTGGCTTAATGGTGAAGAAAAAGCAGAAGAGCTACGCCTACACGGAGATAGAAATTGGATAAGGCTAAGGGCCACGCTTCATGCCCTAAACATCCTCAGAAAGGCTCTCATATCTCAGTCAAAATGATAGGTTTCAGATAGCAAATCATAATATTTTTGCAACCATTTTTCGCCAGATTTAGCCCTATAAGGGATGTTTTGCAAATGTTCACGGAGCTTTTCGCCAATAGACAGAGCTCTTTTCAATTTCAATAAAACATCGATACGCGTAAATCCGTAAGCCAGTTTCAGCAATGTAGAAAAAGCCGGTGTGTTCTGATAAAGCCCATGAATGGAGGCGTAAAGCTCCCTTGAGCCCAAAATACCTTTCTTCATAAGCCAATCAAGAGTCTCAGGTGTAAAGGATTGCATTCTCCTCCTTAACACATCGTAATATGCAAGGTCAGCCCCCTTTTGCTGAAAATAAAGCCTTTCATATAAAGAACCTCGCTCATCTGGATTCAGACGAGACCTCAAAAGGGCATCGCCCGCAATTAAAGCAGACCTCATGGCATTTCCGGCACCACAGCCAGAAGTGGGAATAGCTTGAAAAGCGCTATCGCCAACAAGAAGCACCCCATGAGAGTACAAAACAGGATGAGAAGAAGACACAGGGATGACTCCGCCGCCCCCTCTCAACCTTTCACCCAGTCCCAGATTTTTGACTCTTTCGGGTACGGTATTTTCAGGATCTGGATATCCCTTACCAAGCTGAATGCCAGCTCCAACATCTATTCTATCGTCGGTCTCCGGATGAACCCAGCTGTAACCGCCATTGATTCCGTAATGATAGCTCAACCAACCAGCCAAAACCTTTTCTGTATTACCTTTCGTTTTACCATTCCAGCGCCATACTTCACGGTACGCTTTTGAAATATCCGTTGAAGAGAGCTCTATTTTAAAGCCTGATCCCCGGGGCATCAAACTCTTTATCGCGCTCTTTATGCCCGTACAATCAGCTACAAAATCGGCTTTTAGTTCTCTTGGCTCACCATTTTCATTAAATCTCAAGCCCTTGCATCTGCCAGATGACTCAAGAATCGGTCTTACGGCGCTTGCTCTGAGATGCAATTCGCCTCCTCGCTCTTCCACCTTTTCAAGAAGCCTTTTGTGCAGAAGTTTCATATCCACGATTTCGTAAGCGTAATCAAGGAAAAATTCCTTACTACGAAGCGGTGATATGATGTGCAGACCTTTGGGTTTTGCGGTAATCTCTTTTTCAGAAAATCCTATATCCCGTTTTTCAAGAACTTCCCTTTCAACAGAATCCGACCAATCATGTCCGAGATCTCCCTCGGCTTTGATATCAACAACAGCGACTTTCATTCCTCCAGAAAGGCACTTCATGGCAAGAACCAACCCGGCATAGCCTGCACCGGCGATGACAAGGTCATACTTCAACATAGAATTCCCCCGGTTTCCCAGACCCAAGAAAAGAAAAATAGACTGTGTAAAACAGTAGGAAAATAAACGAAATTATTGTAAACTACATGTAGCAAGCACTTTATTTTAACATACCTTTGACTATCAGTTCTATTGCTTCATTTTCAGTGAGACCTTTAGCCATAAGGGTTTCCAATTGCTTCACATTCATGCGGCCTATGGATGCTTCGTGGGTTAACTCAGCCTTTTCATCCTTGACATAGAGTTCAGGAATGGTTCCGACGTTCACGTTACCCCCTTTGACAATTTCTTTGCATTCTATATGCCCCCTCGCATAGGGGGCGTTTCCATATGCCCTGTTGATTATCCGTGCTTTACTGCTGTCAGTCGCAAAAACAACTGATTTAGCTATGCCTGAGGATCTTTCTCCATTCAAGTTCAATTCTTCGATGATTTCGACGTAATCGTCTTGCTTCTCATAAACCTTGGATTCTATTTCGGCCACAGCCTCTTTATCAAGATTCACCTTCATTTCTACCTTCAATTTCCCAACACGGGTTTTTGTCAAATGAAAGGTGTTCCTGAAAACGCTTTTTTCACCGAGATGCGCGTTGTAAATAGCCTCTACCGTTACCCCACCATCTTTGCTATGAAAATGGACATCTTCATAACTCATCTTAGCAGATTCAGATAATTCGATATCTGAAATCATTCTATGGGTGAATTCTTTGCCATTGGGAAACACACAATGGGATAAGAAGTTGGCCTTCGCTGCCTTTCCCAGCTTCGTGTGAATTAGCACCAATTGAGTGCCCTCCGGCTTCAAGTAACCTGTGCAAAGGTGTATGGGATTTTCAACTTGAATGCCATCTTTAACCTCAAGCCAGATTTCAACACCGTTTTCAAGGCCTTTTGCCTTCAATTCAACACCTTCTACTGTGTTTCTGCCAATGACCTTATCTCCACTCACTATTATTGAGACGATATCCCGCCTTAAAAATCTCGATGCGTCTCCTCCAGATTTTTCATAATACTCGGCTATTTTTTCGAATTCTCTCTGGTAATTGCTTTCTATCATTTCGCTTCACCGCCTCTAATTTTCTCACTTTCTGGCTTGTTTATATGATCACAGCTGTCACAGAGCTTTTTGTAGAAAGCGACAATTTCCTGCGGAGTTCCGCTTGCGAGAAGCCTACCCCCACACATAAGATATGCTTCATCTGCCATCATGGCAATTTCTTCGCGGTGAGTAATCATGATGACGGTGCTTCCGGCTTTTTTGAGTTTTCCAACAACCGCTTTTATCATCTCGTTCGACATTATATCTATACCAGAGTCCGGTTCATCCAGTATCACGATTTTTGGTTTAATCAAAACAATAGAAGCTAACTCAACCCTCTTCCTTTCACCACCACTGAGTGTAGAATCAACATACCTTCCAAGATATTCCTTGGAAAGCCCCACCAATTTGAGAGCTTCAGCGATTTCATCCTGGGAAAGGCGCAGTTTTCCACCGAGGTTTAGGTATTCGTCAATTGTTATGCCTTCAAAGCGAACGGGTTCTTGAAGGGCAAGGGTTATACCAAGCTTTGCCCTTTCAAAAACACCAAGATCTTTAAGTGAAATATCATCCAGATATAACTCGCCTGTGTGTTCACGGTAATTTTCAAGGCCCATTATTATACCTGCAAGAGTGGACTTACCTACACCATTGTTACCAAGCATGGCGTAAATTTTTCCGTCTTCGAACTCTATGGTCATATTCCGAAGAATAACTCTTTCACTCTTTTCATAACGTATTCTTTTCAAAGCAAGCATGAAAAAACCTCCTAAAATAGGGTACAGAACTATTTTATACCTAAAATGTGAACTTTTTAAGCACCTTACGGAATAATGGTATCATTGTTGAAGATAATCACCTTTACAAAAAGTGCATTGGGGGAAAAGCTATGTGGTATCCAGGACATGTTGAAAAAGCCAAGAAGCAGATCGCA
>NZ_CEYIHJ010000121.1:0-6017 GCF_982836095.1 Kosmotoga sp. | reverse complement strand
GGCGCTGCGGAACTCGTTTTAGTAAACTAAAAACTCAAACAGTCCTCGCGCTTTATCCAATGGTTTAAATATTTCCCAGCCAAAATCTTGCAAAGGGAAATATAAACTACGCATTGGTGCAAGTAGCAATTAACGATCTGGTGATTCTTTTTGTTTTTGCACCCCTTGGAAAGTTGCTTATTGGCGTATCCACAGGTTTCCCGGTGCCTTTCTCAACAATTTTCTGGTCAGTGGTTTTCTATGTGGCTCTTCCATTACTTTTGGCAATTATGACGAGACGTTATATTATTCGAAAGAAAGGAAAGGAATTTCTTGAAAAGAGAGTTATTCCATACTTTGATCCATTTACCAAGTTGGGGTTGCTTCTTACACTTGTCTTTGTTTTCATGTTCCAGGGAAAAACGATTTTCGATAATCCACTTCATATACTTTTGATAGCAGTTCCTTTGATTCTTCAAACCTATCTGATATTCTACATTGGTTATATGGGGGCAAAAGCGTTGAAAATAGAATATTTTGAAGCTGCGCCTTCAACATTCATAGGTGCGTCGAATTTCTTTGAACTTTCCATTGCTGTGGCTCTCATCCTCTTTGGCATGGATTCAGGTGCTGCCCTTGCAACGGTCGTAGGAGTACTCGTTGAAGTTCCTGTGATGCTATCACTTGTTGCTATGATGAAAAAGAACAAAGAAAAATTCAAATTTGCCAAATAGAAAAGAGGGATGAAAATGAAATCTAAGACCATATCGCTACCGGATATTTTAAAGGTGCTAAGCAAAGAACTGAATCTCGAGATACTTGCCTTTACAGATACCTATGATGAGCTGTGTGTATGTGATTTTGAGGAGCTTATTAACGCTCCCCAGCCCACTATTTCAAGGCATTTAAAGGAGTTGCTTGATGTGGGACTAGTCGCCGTAAGGCAGGAGGGACGCTGGAGATATTACAGCCCTTCCAGGCCATATGAGCCTTTCATAAAAGAAATTATAGAACTCGCTAAGAATGAATATGCCATAGAGAAAAAAGAATTAAAAAGATCATGCCACTAAGGAGGAAATGGAGACAATCATGAAAATTGCATTCATCTCAGACATCCACGGAAACCTTGAAGCACTTGACGCGGTGCTTGAAGATATTAAGAAAAGGAATGTAGACAAACTGTACTGTGTAGGTGATCTTGTTGGTTATGGGCCTGACCCCGAAGCAACGGTTAAAAGAATCATCGAACAGAATATCCCAACCGTGATGGGAAACTATGACGATGCAGTCGGATACGAAAAAGAAAGCTGTGGCTGTGCTTACAATCCAGGAAGGGAAACAGAGGTGGGAGATATCACGCTCAATTGGTCAATAAGGAACACTTCAGATGTGTCGAAAGCATTTCTGAGAGGCCTTCCTCATAAGCTTGAGTTTGAAATGGAGGGCGTAAGATTTCTTCTTGTTCACGGTAGCCCTCTTAACAATTTGCTTGAATACATAAAGCCGGATACAAAGCCAAACCGACTTGAGCGGGTTGTGGCAGCAACAAATGCAGATATTATAATAAACGGTCATACACATTTACCCATGGCACGGTGGGTTAAAGGGAAGTACGTTTTCAACGACGGCAGTGTTGGTCGTCCAAAAGATGGTGATCCAAGGGCATGCTATTTGATTGTTGACATAGACAGTGGAGTATTGAAGTATGAATTTGTAAGGGTTGAATATCCCGTAAAAAGAACCATAGAAAAACTTGCAAAGCATCAGCTTCCCATAGAACTTGCAGTGGTACTTTCTCTGGGAGCAACATTTGACATGGGGAAAAGTCACATAACAAATAAACAGGGATTCTTTCTTTGAAAAAGAATCCCTGCTCAAGATTGTTTTTAAGCTGGATGAGCGAAAGCTCTTTTGAGTCCAAAAATAGAGAGAAGGATCACAAGAATTCCCATCGCCGAGATATGTATAGCGGATATATTTTGTGTCAGCTCATCGGTAGGTATATTGAAAGCCATATTCATCAGAAGGACATAGGCTGAAAGCACCATCCCGACAGATCCAAGTATAATTGAAACCGTCGTAAACACGCTTTTGCTTTTTTTGCTTCCCATGATTCCTCCTACTATGGCTGCAATGATGGCTACGCCGATAACTATATAAGTAACAGCACTGCTGCCTAAAAAACTGCTCAATTGTTCAACGTTGGCTGACAAATAATCCACGATGATTTTAAGAAAGAAATACACTAAACCGCCAGCGGCTAAAGCAACAAGAATGAAAACAGCCACCTTATAAACTGCAAGAAATGCCACGGCAATTATCAGAGCAACAATAATAGGCAGCGCTTTTTGCACGGATTCGGATAGCCCATTGATGAAGTCAGCAAACTGGTTGTTCACTACCGGAAAGATGTAGAAAAAGCCAATTGCCGCACCTACCAAAAATAGCGTTACGGCTTCAAAAAAGCGAGCACCAAAATACATCAGTATAGAGAAAGGCAAGACGATATACCAGTTTTCAATAACAGCTTGAATAAGGCTGTTGAGAAAGGATAGATCCATGAGACTCCCCCCTTTTTTTTACAATGAAATCGTATGATTAATAATCCACCCTCGGATAGGTGTTAACCTTTAACTCATAACAACAATGATAAATTAATTATAGCATTTGAATGCAAAATTATTACAATTTTGTGCATTGAATGCTTTGGAAATCAATTGGATATAGAAAAGCTGTCAGACTCTTCCAAAATGCCTTATAATCCTTTTAGGGGAGGTGCTTTTTTTGAAGGATTTTTTGATTGTTGCAACGATACTGAACAAAAAAATTATTGAAGCCTTTATGAACAGCGGTGCAGGAGCTTTGAGGATAAATTCTTCTCATTTGAGCATTGTTCAACTTTTGAATTTCCTGAATTATTTGAGAACCCAAAGACTTAAGTTACCTGTTTATATAGACCTGAAGGGACACAAAATGAGATTAAGCCGTTATCAGCCTAAAATCAGGCTCATTACTGGACAGCAAATTGAGTTGGTTACCGATTCTTCAAAGAGTAACGCTCTAATCGTCAGTGTTGAAATTTTAAAGATGCTAATCCCTGAGCAAGAGCTTTCTCTTTCGGATGGAAAAATTAGGTTGAAAATTCTCAACGTTGGAAGAAGCTTTGCAAGAGCAATGGTGCTAAAAGGTGGGGTAGTTGAAGGTGCAAAAGGGTTGAATGTTTCTCCGCATCCTGTTGAACTTACGGGTATCACCGACATGGATAAAATGATAGTTGAAAAAACGAAAGGGTACGGTTTTGTAAGGTATGCCCTTTCTTTTGTTTCCTCAGCAGAGGAAATTGAAGAGCTGAAATCCCTATCGGGAAGATACGTTGCTGCAAAAATTGAGCGAGAGCTCACCCGAGAACGCCTTTTGAAGATTGGGGAAGTTGCCGATGAGTTGTGGCTATGTCGAGGAGATTTGGGAGCACAGCTTGGCTATAAAGGTCTTGCACAATATTACAGGAATTTCAACAAGCTGATTTCTGAGTTCCAAATCCCCGTACTGATGGCAGGCGGCGTGTTGGAGCATATGGTAGATCATTCCATTCCAACGAGAAGTGAAATCTGCCATTTGATTGATCTGGTTGAGCATGGCTACAAGGGGGTTGTTCTTTCAGACGAGACAGCTTTAGGAAAATTTCCTATTGAGGTTTTGAAAACTATTCAGGAGGTTATCTTGTGAATAATAAAATGGATTTTTCTTACGATATAGCTGATAAGCTAAAACTCCCACAGTGGAAAGTGAAAAATGCGATTGAGCTCCTTGAAGACGGTAAAACAATTCCATTTATCGCACGCTATCGTAAAGAGAAAACAGGTGAGCTTGATGAAATCCAGATAAGGGAAATATCATATCTGCTGGAACATCTCAAAAAGCTTCACGAAAGAAAACAGGAGACTATCACGATTGTTGAAGAGCGAGGAAAGTTGACACCGAAATTAAAAAACGCTTTTTTGGGTGCCAAAACCCTGCAAGAACTTGAAGATCTTTATGCACCATATAAAAGCAAAAAAAAGACCAGGGCTGATCTTGCCAGGGAAAAGGGCTTGGTACCTTTGGCAGAGCTACTAAAAACCGGCTATACCAGAAATGAAGAAGTAATTTCCACTTACATTGACATGGAAAAAGGTGTAAATAGCATTGAAGATGCCATATCAGGAGCGAAGGATATAATCGCCGAGGAGATTTCCATAAACCTTCTCATACGTGATAAATTGAGGGAAGTTGTCAGGAAAAGTGGAAAATTCTATTCGGAACGTGGAAAAGCTGAAGACCCAAAAGGAATTTACAGGGATTACTATGAATTCAGCCAGCCCATTTCCCAGCTTGTGCCTCACAGGATATTGGCGTTATTTCGTGGTGAACGGGAAAAGGTTTTAAAACTTGGAGTAGAAGTTTCAGGCGATCTTCTTCCTGTTGTGCTGAGAGTGTTGAATTTTGACAGAAAACTCGCTTATTATGAAGAACTGGTAGAAGCCGCTGAAGACTCTTTGAAACGACTTCTCTTCCCATCAATCGAAAGAGAAATAAGAAACGAACTCAAAGAGATGGCTGAAAATAGGGCCATAACCGTCTTTTCAAAGAATTTACGCAACCTGCTGCTTCAAACACCCCTGGGTTCAAAAGTTGTAATGGGCATAGATCCCGGATATCGTACAGGCTGTAAAATCGCTGTGATAGGAAAAGATGGCTCTATGCAATATTATGACACTATATATCCAACTCCTCCAAAGAACGAGTTTATGCAAGCGGAAATGAAAGTGGTCGAAGCGGTTAAGCTGCTGAAAGTTGAAATCATAGCAATCGGAAATGGAACTGCTTCACGAGAGACGGAACTATTTGTAGCTGAGACCATTAGGAAAAACAAACTGAACTGTAAGTATCTCATTGTATCTGAAGCAGGTGCTTCGATATATTCCGCTTCCAGGGTGGCTATTGAAGAGTTTCCGGATCTGGATGTAACAACCCGGGGAGCTATTTCAATTGCCCGAAGAGTTCAAGATCCCCTTGCAGAGTATGTTAAAATTCCGCCAGAGTCAATAGGCGTTGGCATGTACCAGCACGACGTAAATAAAACAAAATTGAAAAAGGCCCTTGATAGGGAAGTTGAGTCAGCGGTGAATTTTGCCGGGGTTAACTTAAATACCGCTTCAAAGCATCTTTTAAAATATATTTCCGGATTGAATGAAAAAAGCGCGGAGAATATCGTGAAATACCGTGAAGAAAAGGGGCTTTTCAAAAAGCGCGAGGAATTGTTGAAAGTTAGGGGAATTGGTTCCAAAGCATTTGAACAGGCAGCTGGTTTTTGCAGAATACTCGGCGGTGACAATCCGCTTGACAGTACCACGATACATCCGGAATCTTACCAGATTGCGATCGCTGTACTCGAAAACATTGGCATGAACCCAACCGATCTTGTTAAGTGCAAAGAAGAGCTCAGAGACCGACTTAGGAACTTTAACATCCAAGACTTTTGTGAAGAGACGGATTACAACCTCATAACTGTAAGAGATGTTGTAGAAGCCTTGAAAAAACCGGGATTGGATCCAAGAGACGAACTTCCGAAACCTTTGCTCAGGGATGATGTGCTCACTATGGAGCAACTTCAACCAGGCATGACCTTGGAAGGAACTGTGAGAAATGTAGTTGATTTTGGCGCTTTTGTAGATATTGGCGTTAAGCAGGATGGATTAATTCACCGTTCAAAAATGGGTCGCAAAATAAGAGATCCTCTTGAAATTCTCTCCGTAGGGCAAATTGTCAAAGTGAAAGTGTTATCAGTTGATTTGGAGCGTTCGCGAATAGCGCTTGAGCTCGTTAGCAATGAAAATTAGATTCTCTTTTCAGCGTTAACCGGTTTTGCGACAGCCTGTTTCTTGCTCCTTTGCTTAGAGCTCTTTTTGGCAGAAAGGCGGGCTTTTATCATCTCATTCAAACGAAGGAGCATGGGTACTGTAAACAATGTCATCAACATGCCGGTAGCAACACCGAAT